>CAJXIL010000034.1 GCA_913054455.1 uncultured Roseobacter sp. | reverse complement strand
ACAAGATGTCCAAATCCCTGGGCAATACCATCGTGCCCGAGGAAATCGTCAAACAATATGGCGCCGATATCCTGCGCCTTTGGGTGGCGCAGACGGATTATACCTCTGATCAGCGCATCGGGCCTGAGATCCTGAAAGGCACCGCCGACAGCTATCGCCGCCTGCGCAATACCATGCGCTATATGCTGGGCTCGCTGCATGACTTTAACGAGGATCAGCGGGTTGCGCCTGCGGACATGCCGGAGTTGGAGCAATGGGTGTTGCATCGTCTGGCAGAACTGGATCATCAGGTCCGCACCGGCTACCAGAGCTTTGATTTCAATGGTGTCTGGCAGGCGATCTTTACCTTTGCCACCGTTGATCTGTCGGCCTTCTACTTTGATGTACGCAAGGACGCGCTCTATTGCGATGGCGACACATTGAACGCCCGCGCGGCGCGCACGGTGCTTGATATCCTGTTCCACCGGCTCACCACCTGGCTGGCACCAATCCTGGTCTTCACCATGGAAGAGGTCTGGCTGGAACGCTTCCCCGGCGACGATAGCTCGGTGCATCTGGTCGATATTCCAGACACGCCCGCAGATTGGCTGAACGAGCCGCTCTCAGGCAAATGGGCGCAGATCCGTCAGGCCCGTCGTGTGGTGACAGCCGCCCTGGAAGTGCAGCGTGTGGATAAGGTGATCGGCGCTTCGCTCGAAGCACATCCCGTCGTCCATGTGCGCGATGCTGAGGTGCTGGAACTGCTGAAATCGGTGAATTTTGCCGATATCTGCATCACCTCGGATATCTCCCTCACCAATGACCCAGCCCCGGCGGAAGCCTTCCGTATGCCTGAAGTCGACGGCATCTCTGTGGTCTTTGAAAAGGCTGAGGGCGAGAAATGTCAGCGCTGCTGGAAGATCCTGCCGGATGTTGGAAAGTTTGCTCATGCCGGTGTTTGCGGCCGTTGCGAGGCAGCCCTGACCGACTAAGGCGGATCCCCCTGCGGTTGAGCTAAAGAAAACCCTGTCGCGCCTGGCGCGACAGGGTTTGTTCGTCCCTTAGGTTTTTCGCAGTGATTTACAAAGAAGCGCCGCCTACCGCAGCCACAGCCTGGCTGCGCGCTGCGCGAAAATTCTCTTCTGCCATTAAGCTGCTCACGGGTTTTGGTCCGGGAGCATGGCTCGAGGCAAGAACCAGAAACTGCGCGATCAGGCTCTGTTCACTATAGACGCCACGGCCCAGAGCCCTGTCTCTTGCCGCTTCCAGGGCTAAGCCTTGGGGCTGGGTATTGCTCACTGCCGGTTTCGCATCGGCCTCAGCCAGCTTCAGCGCCCGCTCCCGCTGAACAGCACGGTCCATTCCCTGAGTCTTGCCCTCATTCAGACTTGCATCAATCGCAGAAACCCCGGCCTTGTGGGAGTAGGCGAGAGCGCTTTGCGCGGGGCTTGTACCAGTTGCAGAGATCATAGACATGTTCCATTCATTCTTTCCTGCATAGGGTTTAACAGAATTTTAGCAAAACCTGCGGTCACCTTCGGTCACGGCCTTTGCGAAATAGGGTAGCAGCCTATACGAAAGGCGCAGGTCTCTCTTTATCAAGGCCGCCGTTTGCGGCTTTCTTGCCGGTCCTCACCCAAATGGAGCACGCAGCATGCCCTCTGCCCAAATTGACACAATTGCTGGAACCCTGAGCGTGACAGAGAGCCAAGGGGCGATAACCGCGCTGACCTGGGCGGCGCTCGGAACCGACAGAACCGCGCTGCTTGATCGTGCTCTGGAACAGCTCAAAGCCTATTTTGCGCTGGAGTTGCAGGTCTTTGATCTCCCCCTGCAGGTGACAGGATCGGCTTTCCAGCGGGCTGTATGCGATGCGATGCTGGCGATTCCCTTCGGGCATACCCGCACCTATGGCGACATCGCCAAAGAGCTCAACATGCCACCTCAGCCGGTGGGCAATGCCTGTGGGGCGAATCCGATCCCGGTTATCATCCCCTGCCACCGGGTGCTGGGCGCGAATGGTCTTGGTGGGTTTTCAGGCGGGACCGGGATCGAGAGCAAAATTACCCTGCTCAAACACGAAGGCGCCGCCAGCCTGCTGATCTGATCCCTGCCGCTTCCAAGCGGGGCAATGCCCATGAAAAGCGCCGAGTTCTTTGGCGCTGCGAGGTAAGTGAAGCCGCTACGTGTGAAACGCGCTGCCAAACTGCAGGACATGACCCCTGACATTTGAACAGTCTGGATTTCACCTTTCCTGAAATATTCCGGGGTGAATGCATCCTGACCCCGGTCAGGGTGCAGAGGGGCTGGCCCCTTTGCCTCTCGCCACCTCTTGGGCAGACTAGAGCGTATTCCCCTAAAGACGGTGCGGTTTTAGCTGCGCTGTGGCAGGATCTGCTGCGCGATCCCAACGAAGACCAGATAGATCGAGGTGATGACCAGCCCCCAATGCGCCCAGCTTTCAGGGTGGAAATCAACCCAGGCTGCCCAGCCGGCAAAAAATGTCCAGGCCAGCGCCATAGGTAAAGACAGCCGGCGCCAGCGTTCGGTGCGCACTGGATGAATGAACTTCAACGGCAGGAACATGGCAATCGACAGCAATGTGACCAGCAGCAGAATGGTCCAATGGTTGGGTTCAAGGGCAAAAATCACCAACACCAGCATGTTCCAGCAACCGGGAAAGCCGGAAAAGGAGTTATCCTTTGTCTTCATCCGGGTGTCTGCAAAATACATCGCACTGGCAAAGGTGATGACAATAATCGCCACCCAGCCGGTCCAGCCCGCCATCAACCCTGATTTGAACAGGGCAAAGGCGGGGATAAAGACATAGGTGAGGTAATCAATGATCAGATCCAGCAAGACACCGTCAAACTGCGGCGCGTAGCGGCCGACCTGATAATGGCGGGCCAGCGGTCCATCGATGCCATCGACGGCAAAGGCCACAACCAGCCAAACGAACATCAAGCTCCATTTGGCATCCACCGCGGCGAGCATGGCGAGCATTGCAAAAACAGCACCGGTAGCGGTGAGCAGGTGAACGGAGAGGGCGCGGATCTGTGGTGTCATATCCCTGTGATGGCGAATTTCATCCGCGCCCGCAAGGGCTCAGTGCAACCAGGTCGGGTATTCTTGACGATGCTGGCTTTGACCGTCCAGCAGGGGCGCCCGCTCCAGGGCTGAGAACAGCACAAGTTTGGCGTCCGGCAGGCCGGGCTTTGGCAGATTGGAGCGGCGATTGCGATCTGGCTGACGGGGAAAGCGGATCTGCGACGGGGCCGGTGTCGGCGCGGCAGGGGCGGGATGAAAGGCAAGGGCGGGTGCTGATGTCATCTGAGGCATCCTTTCTGGAGCAATAGGAGCCTTAGGATAAGCGCGAAGCCCTTAACCACAGATGCAAAGGGTCGGAAAACTTGTCTCGAATTTTAGAGATTTTGCTGTGTCCGCAAATGCTTGCGAAGGCGTTCAGTGAGGTGACTAAGCCTTTGGGTGGCTGCGGTTATAGACAGCCATCAGATGCGCCGTATCCACGGCCGTATAGGCCTGGGTGGATGTGAGCGAGGCATGACCCAGCAATTCTTGAATGGCTCGCAGATCGCCGCCTGCCTCCAGCAGATGGGTGGCAAAGCTGTGACGCAGGGCATGGGGTGTGGCACTGGCAGGCAGTCCCAGCTGCGCCCGCGCCTGTGCCATGGCGCCTTGGATCTGGCGCGGGTTCAGCGCGCCACCACGGGCGCCGCGAAACAGCGGGCCATCGGCTTCGTTCGGGTAGGGCGACAGCGCGAGGTAGCGCGCCACGGCCTCGCGGGCGGCGGCAATCACCGGCACCAGCCGCTCCTTGCCGCCCTTGCCCAGAATGCGCAGACTGGCTGGCAGGGGGGCTGCCTTGCCGGTCAGGGCCAGCGCTTCGGAAATACGCAGACCGCAGCCGTAAAGCAGTGTCACCACGGCGACATCCCGCGCGGCAATCCAGTTGGTAGTTGATTGCAGCTCAACGGTCTCGATCACCGCCCGCGCGGCATCTTCGGCCAGGGGGCGCGGTAGTTTCTTTTGAAACTTGGGTGCCCGCGCTGCCAAGACGGCCGTGGGTTCAAAGCCCTCGCGCTCTGCCAGCCAGCGATAGAAGTTTTTGACGGCCGACAGCCTGCGCGCAAGGGAACGCGCGCCAGTGCCTGCGTTGCGCTCCTGCGCCATCCAAGACCGCATATCCGAGGTGGTGATGCGCGCCAGCGCGCCCAAGCCCTGGGGGCCGCCGCTATGTTGGGTCATAAAGGCGAGAAAACTGCTGATATCACCCTGATAGGCGCTGATGGTGTTGTCGCTGGCCCCGTCCAGCGCGCGCAGCCCCTGCAACCAGAGTTGCAGCGCATCGCGACAGGCAGGAGAGATGAACATCTGGGCTTCAGCGGTGCTCATTTTGCCCGCCACCAGTTGGGCGAAACCTGCACACCCCTCTCAGATTTGGTTCGATTAGGCAGGCGCAGGTAGGCATATGCAGGGCGTTGAAGTGCCCCGCATGTGTCTCGCAGGGTCATGCCAGCCAGCGGCACATAGCGCGTTCAAAAACACCGGCAAAGAAGGTCAAAAGATCGGTGCCATGCTGTGGGGTGAATTGATGGGGGTCCTCTGACCCCAGCACCAAAAGACCAGGCAGGCGCCCGGCGCCAAGGTCCAGGCGCAGACAGGCCTCCGAACGAATCCAATCGGCCTTATCGCCATATATCTTTGTGGTGCCGCCCTGCAATTGGCGCAGGGTGACTTGTCGGGGCTGTCCGCCATGGCCAGTGTTATGGCCAGTGCCGCGGGCAGAGCCCACATAGGCATCGATAAAGCCGGGGCTGGCCACCTTGAGAATCTCGCCCATGCGCTCGGCCGCAGCACCGCCATCATCCTGCAGGGTTTCCAGCACCAAGGAGATCGAATCGACCCGCATGATTTCGGCGAGGTCACCATTTAGGGCCTGCAAGAAGTCCGCAAAATCGGTGGGATCCAGCAATCGAAGCACGGCGCGGTGGATCTGATTCGTACCAGCCAAATTTTCATAGGCGGCCGCAATCACAGATCGATGGGTGTCTTCCAGCCGATCCAGGCGCGCCTCCATGCGTTCCATGGCGATGCCACGCATATCGACGATATTGGAGCCCATGGCGCGCTCACTGGCCGAAACCAACGCATTCATCAGGCCCTGATCTTCGAGGACTGCGTCTGGCTTGGCCAGAATCGCCTCGCGAAGGGGAGTGTCTAGTTTGGCTGTGGTGCTGCTCATTCTTGAACCTTTGTGGGCTGGAACCTCTATGGGCTTTGCGCCCGGGTTATAACACGGGTTTTGGCGCAATGTGGCTAAAAATGTCTTACGGGCAGGAAAAGGCCGAAGTTGTCGCCGCAGGGCGGAGGCTCCCGCCCGGGACGGCTGGATCAAAGATCCCTTGCCCCCGTTGGGCCGAGCGCCGGGCAAAGCCCGGCGCAAGACAGAAAAGAAAGATGCTGAGAAGCGGTTTAAGGGCAGGTCTGCCCATAAACGCTCCAGATCTATTCTGCACCAGGAATTGCGGTTTCAAGGGCAAACCGCGCTAGGGCGCGGGCGCCAACAGGCGCCCCCCTCTCCCCCCCCCCCCCCCGATCCGCTGTGAGGCAATTTCGCGCGGCAGACGCCTCTGTTCGTGAACCCAGTCCGGGGTGTTGTCTGGCTCAGTCTTTTGGCTGAGGCGTGGCGGGTTGTAGCGGGGGGGGCTGAAGCCCTCCGGTGCTGGGACCGGGGCTTTGATTTGCTGGAGTAAACCCTGAAGCGGCTGCTGATGTGTCCGCCAGATCTTGTCGAGATTACTCGGCACGCCTGCGCGAGAGAATTTTACCCGATTGGTATAGCTAAGGAGTGTCCAGCCACGGAGGTTGTCGCGGACACCTACCCGGTGCCAAGGAAGGGCCTGGGTGGCGGTGGTCCAGTCCCCCGGTTCAGTGATACTGGCGAACCGTTCAGAGGCCTCTCTGCACCAATAGTGGGTTGCAATGAGGCCAAGCTGGCGGGCTGATGAGATATAGTAGACCCGCAGCTGTCGCAGCCCGTCCGGCTGAAGCCCAAGGGTGAACTCGGCCTCATAGGACTGGTTGTAGGGATCCCACCCGGGCAGATAGACCGGGTGGGGCGTATAGCCGTGTTGCTTAAGCGTGACCCCAAGGTGTTGGTGCCACCAGTTCCAGACTTTTTTGTGCTGAAGCTTGGCCAAACGCGATTACAGGATTTTGATATCGGCGGCCTTGATGTCGTCAAGGAAGGTCGCCAGGCCCTTGTCGGTCAGCGGGTGGTTGGCCAGAGATTTGATCACGGCGGGGGGCGCGGTGATTACATCGGCGCCGATGAGGGCGCTGTCGAGGATATGGTTGGCCGAGCGGATCGAGGCGGCGAGGATCTCGGTGTCGAAGCCATAGTTGTCATAGATCTGGCGGATGTCGTTGATCAGTTCCATGCCGTCAAGGTTGATATCATCCAGGCGGCCAATGAAGGGCGAGATGAAAGTGGCGCCGGCCTTGGCGGCGATCAGCGCCTGATTGGCGGAGAAGCAGAGCGTCACATTGACCATGTGGCCGTCGTCTGACAGGGTTTTGCAGGCCTTGAGCCCATCCCAGGTCAGCGGCACTTTGACGGCGATGTTTTCAGCGATCTCGACCAGCTTGCGGCCCTCGGCGATCATGGTTTCGGCGTCGGTGGCGGTGACCTCGGCGGAAACCGGGCCGGTGACCATGGCGCAGATCTCTTTGGTGACCTCAATAATGTCGCGACCGGATTTTTTGATCAGCGAGGGGTTGGTGGTCACACCATCCACCATGCCAAGGTCGTTCAGTTCGGCAATGGCGTCGATTTCGGCGGTATCTACAAAGAATTTCATCGGCGGGGATCCTTTTGGGAAAGTTTGGCCTTGATTGCGCTAGCCTTTAGCGCATGGCGAGGGCATTAAAAAGCCCCGAGGTTTGGAGGCGGCACAGGTGAGCGGGCAGGATTTTTTCCATCAAGGCGACAGGGTTTCGGTTTTGACCGCGCAACCTCTTGATCGGCTTTTGGATTATCGCGCCCCAGAAGGGGGCTGTTTTCGCGGGGCCTATGTGGAGGTGCCGCTGGGGCCGCGCAAAGTTTTGGGCGTGATCTGGGGTGCTGGGAGCGGGGATTTTGATTCGGCCAAGCTGCGCAGTGTTATCCGGGTGCTGGATGTGGCGCCCATGCGAGACGAGATGCGCCAGTTTCTCAGCAAGGCTGCGGATTACACCCTAACACCGATGTCGATGATGCTGCGCCTTGCGACACGGGCACCGGGGCTGTCAGATCCGCCCTCGATGCGCAAAGTGCTGCGGCTGGGGGACAAAGAACCCGACCGGGTGACCCCGGCGCGCGCCAAGGTGTTGGCGGTGATGGAAGAGTTCAGCGGCATGAGTTTCACCCCCAAGGAGTTGGCCGATATGGCTGAGGTGACGCCTTCGGTGATCAAAGGGCTGGTGGGGCAGGGGGCCCTGCGCGAAGAGGAAACGCCACGGGATCAGCCCTATCCGGTGCTGGATCCTCAGCGTCCGGGCAAGGAGTTGACCGAGGATCAGGCCGCAGCCGCGGCGGTGCTGGCTGCGGGTGTGGAAAGTGGCAGCTATGGCACCACTCTGCTAAAAGGGGTCACGGGCTCCGGCAAGACTGAGGTCTATCTGGAAGCGGTTGCTTCCTGTCTGCGCAAAGGGCGGCAGGCGCTTGTGCTTTTGCCGGAAATTGCCCTTACGTCAGAGTTCCTGAAACGGGTCGAGCAGCGCTTTGGAGCCACCCCGGCGGAGTGGCATTCCGGTGCCACCATGACGGAACGGCGCCGGGTCTGGCGGATGCTGGGCCAGGGCAATGCCCAATTGGTGATTGGCGCGCGCTCGGCCCTGTTTTTGCCCTTTCGCGATCTGGGGCTGGTCATCGTCGATGAAGAACATGACACTGCCTATAAGCAGGAAGAGGGCGTTTTGTATAATGCCCGCGATATGGCGGTTTTGCGCGCCGCCATGTGTTCTGCGCAGGTGGTTCTGGCCTCAGCGACGCCCAGTCTGGAAACCTGGAGCAATGCCGAGGCAGGCAAATACCAACGTGTCAACCTGACGGCACGTTTTGGCACTGCAGTGCTGCCCACCATGCGCGCGGTGGATATGCGCAGCGAAGACCTGGCGCCCTCGACCTGGATTTCACCGACCTTGAAACAGGCGATGACCCTGCGCATGGAGCGCGGCGAGCAGTCGCTGTTGTTTCTGAACCGGCGCGGCTTTGCGCCGGTGACGATCTGTCGGGCCTGCGGCGCCCAGGTGGCCTGTGACAACTGCGATGCCCGCATGGTGGAGCACCGCTTCATGAAACGGCTGATGTGCCATCAATGCGGCGAGACCAAACCGGTGCCAGAGGTCTGCCCCTCCTGCCAGGTGGAGGGCAAGATGGCGCCGGTGGGTCCCGGCATTGAACGTCTGGGCGAAGAAGCGGCAGCGCTGTTTCCAGAGGCGCGGATCGCGGTGCTGAGCTCAGACCTGTTTGGCTCGGCCCGGGCCTTGAAAGCGCGCATTGAGGAGATCGCCGCAGGTGAGGCCGATATCATTCTGGGCACCCAGCTGGTGGCCAAGGGGCATAACTTTCCGCTGCTGACCTTGGTGGGGGTGATTGATGCGGATCTGGGCCTACAGGGATCGGATCTACGCGCGGGCGAGCGGACCTTTCAGTTAATGCGGCAGGTGGCGGGGCGGGCCGGTCGGGCGGAACGACCGGGCGAGGCCCTGTTGCAGACGTTCCAGCCCGAACATCCGGTGATCCGCGCCATTTTAACCGGCGATGAAGAGGAATTCTGGCGCGCGGAGGCCGCGCAGCGCCGAGAGGCCGGGGTGCCGCCCTTTGGTCGTATGGCAGGGATCATCCTGTCTGGATCTGATCTGGCGCAGGTTTTTGATCTGGGCAATGCCTTGGCGCGCAATGATGGCCCGTTGCGCCAGGTCGGCGTGCAGCTCTTTGGGCCCGCCCCAGCGCCGATAGCCCGGGTGCGTGGGCGCCATCGGGTGCGTCTCTTGGTGAAGGCGGCCAAGGGGGTGGCGCTGCAGGAGGCGTTGAGCCGCTGGGTGCAGCCTTTTCGCATGAAAGGCGATCTGCGGCTCAGCATTGACATTGATCCGCAGAATTTCTTTTGAATGGGGAACCGGTCAAGAGAGGCCCGTGATAGGGAAAGAGCGCAGGCCGGGTGGCGGGGCAGGCGGTGTGCAATTGAATATTTATGGAAAGATGATGTCCAAAGGGGGCGTCCAGCCCGCTGGCGGGATCATGCGGCGGCTGTGCGTGATTTTTGATCCACTAGCATGTCCGTCGTCATGGCGCCGACCCACATGAAAAACAGCGCCAGCCAGGCAGTGCCGGTAAAGATGGATCCGCCCGTGACGCCCGCGCCAATGGCGCAGCCCCCTGCAAGCATACCACCAAATCCCATCAGGACCGCGCCGATCATCGCCTTGCGCATGGTTGCGGCATCATCAAAGGCCTGCAGCTTCATCTCGCCTGCGGACCAGGCGGCCAGCATGGCACCAATAAAGACGCCAGGTACCAATCCGATATCGAACTCCAAAATGGCATTGCGATCTAGGAAGAACATCAAGGTATGGGCCGAGGGGCCAGTGAAGGTGGCGCTTTCGATCTGCACCGGGTCAAAGGCCACCTGTGACAGCCCGTAAGTCAGCACCCAGCCCAGAGCCACGGCAAAGCCAACACCGGAGGCAAAGACCAGCCTAGACGCGCTGATCTGGCTGCGGCGCGCCAGCACCAGCGCCACGATGGCAATGGCTAGCCCCAATGCCAGCCCGCCCCAGTTTGGCAGCCCGACCTCGACCAAGAGATCCATGTTGCGCCCGCCGGAGGTGACCCAGAGACCAGCGATTTTGTCGCGCAGCGGTGAGAGCATGCCAGAAAGGCTCATCTGCGCCACGACGGCAAAGATCAGGCCAGAGACTACGGAGCGCAGATTGCCGGTGGCGGCCAGCACCAGCAAGCGGCCGGAACAGCCGCGCGCCAGCACCATGCCTGCCCCAAAGATCAAGCCGCCGATGATGGCGCCAGACCAGCTGCCGGGCACCGCCATCATGCGGGCATCGGCGCTGCGCATAAGCCCCAAAAGCTCGGCGCCCTGTACCCATACCACGGCAGTGGAGAAAGTGAGCAACCAGACCGCCATCCGGTCGCCCAGACCGCCGCGAGCGAATTCCACTGTGGCAGCGCGTAGACAAAATCGAGAACGCTGTGCCGCGACGCCAAAGGTGACCCCGGTGAACAGGCCAAAGAGCGCAGCCAGAGGTGCCTCGCCCAGGCGCTCGGCCAGGGTTTCGATGAGAGTGAGTAGATCCATGCCCCAGGCCTCCGCGAGATTTCATTGCGGCGATAATATACACACATTCGTATTTTTGATTTGATTTAGGTCATGGGCGGAAGGGGGCAGCAGGCGGCGGTCTGTTTTGAGATGCGGCAGTTCTGTGCAGAGATGTAGGGCGGCATGTGCAAAGGGCGCTTTGGCCTCGCACTGGGGCGCAAACAGGCGTAGAGGGAAGGCATGTTTAAACCTCTCTCTTTGGATGCGGCCCGTGATCTGCCGCTGTGGCGTCGCCCAACAACATTGCTGTTTGTGATGGCGCTTTGCATGCCTATTGCCTTTAATGCCTGGTTTGCACTGCTCAATAACTTTGTCATCGAAGTGGCGCAGTTTGATGGGGCCGACATTGGCCTGTTGCATACGGTGCGCGAAATACCGGGCTTTTTGGCGGTGGGGGTTATTGCCATCATCCTGTTTGTGCGAGAACAGGTATTGGGGCTGATCTCTTTGGTGATGCTAGGTTTGGCCACCATGCTGACCGCCTGGTTTCCCTCACTCGGCGGGATCTTGATGATCACACTGCTGAGTTCAATCGGGTTTCACTATTATGAGACGGTCAACCAGTCGCTGCAGCTACAATGGCTACCCAAGGACCGAGCGCCGCAGATGCTGGGCTGGCTGATTGCGACAGGCTCGGCGGCAACGCTGGTGGTCTATGGTCTGATCGTGCTGCTGTGGGAAAATTTCGACCTAACCTATAATATGGTCTTTATGACGGCTGGCGGGGTGACTGCGCTGCTGGCCATGGCCTGCCTGCTGCTCTATCCGCAGTTCGACTCGCCAACGCCGCAGAACAAAAAGCTGGTCCTGCGTCGCCGCTATTGGCTTTATTACCTGTTGCAGTTCATGGCGGGCGCGCGGCGGCAGATCTTTGTGGTCTTTGCCGGCTTTATGATGGTGGAGCGCTTTGGCTTTGATGTGCATGAGGTCACAGGGCTGTTCCTGATCAATCTGGTGATCAATATTCTGGTGGCGCCTTTGCTGGGGCGGTTTGTGGCCCATTTTGGCGAACGTCGTACGCTGATCATCGAATATGCCGGTTTGGCGCTGGTCTTTGCGCTTTATGGCGGCATCTACTGGTTTGGCTGGGGCGTGCTGCTCGCCTCTGTTCTCTATGTGGTGGATCATGTGTTGTTTGCACTGGCGCTGGCGCTGAAGACCTATTTCCAAAAGATCGCAGATCCGGCGGATATTGCGCCAACGGCGGCGGTGGCCTTTACCATCAACCATATCGCGGCGGTTTTTCTGCCGGTGTTACTGGGGCTCTTGTGGGTGATTTCTCCGTCAATGGTCTTTGCCTTGGCAGCTGCAATGGCGCTGGTCTCTTTGGGGCTGTCCTGTCTGATCCCGCGCCATCCAGAGCCCGGCAACGAGACGGTCTTTGCCAAATATCGCAGCCGCGCGGCTGCTGAATAGGGACCGGAAGCCTAGGGAATAGGGGCTAACGCTGCCAATACCGGCTCTGCCCTTGACCTCTGCGCCCCTTGGGCCTAGGCGCTGGGCACCGCAGCTGGAGATCTGACATGCCAACCTTTACCGCCCTGACCACCCTGCCTGGCAAACCCCAAGCCGAAGCCCTGGGCGACGCGATGGAGAGCCTAACGCCAGAACCCACCGGTGTTGGCGTTTTTGAGATGGAAGATGGCTCGGGTCTGTGGGAAGTGGGCGGCTATTTCACTGAAGCGCCAGACCAGGCCGGGCTGGCCCTGCTGGCGACGCTGCATGGCGCCAAGGAATTTGCCGTCTCTGAACTTCCGGAAACCGACTGGGTGGCCCATGTGCGCCGCGAGCTGGCACCGGTAGAGGCAGGGCGGTTCTATGTCTATGGCAGCCATGACGCCGAAACGGTTCCTGAGGGGCGCATCCCACTGCTGATCGAGGCGGCGATGGCTTTTGGCACTGGGCACCACGGCACCACGCTGGGCTGTCTCAAGGCGCTGGATCATCTGATCGATCAGGGCTTTGTCGGCGCCAAGGTGGCTGATATCGGCTGCGGCACTGCCGTGCTGGCCATGGCGGCTGCGCGGGTCTGGGAGGGCGATTTTGTCGCCAGCGATATCGATGAGGTTGCAGTAGAGGTGGCGGAAGCCAATCTCAAGGCCAACGATATGGCTGGTGCAGTGACCTGCTTGGAGGCCGCTGGCTTTGATCATCCTGGCCTGAAAGAGAGCGCCCCCTATGATCTGATCTTTGCGAACATCCTCAAAGGCCCTCTGGTGGCGCTTTCTCCGGATCTTTGCGCGAATCTGCGCCCTGGTGGCTATGCGATTTTGTCCGGTATCCTGAACGAGCAGGCTGATAGTGTGATTTCCGTTTATGCTGAAAATGGAACCAATCTCGTGCAGCGCACTGTTATTGGTGAATGGACCACGCTTCTTTTGCAGCGAGATTCCTGATTTTACGCAGGTTTATGTCTAATTTAATGCAAGTGCCTTGGAATCACTGAAGTAGGAATCTATAAAATTTTATCCGCTGGTGGGGGCCAGTACGGAGCAATTTTATGAGTGTTCAACATCAAGAGTTTCGCGGTCGTGTGGCCCGTTTGCAGAGCAAGCATGCCGGCTTCTCACAAGGATATGCCGCACGTGTTCAATCGGATGGGCTGATTGTAATCGAGCCTCGCAAGATCCGCTCAAGCATTTCTGGCAAGGTCTTTGTGCTGATTGTTTGGGCGTTTTTGTTGTTCAAGGCCTTTCTGATGGCCGCGCTTGGCTTCGACAGCTACGACGAGCGCGTGGCAAAGCTGGCCGAGGGGAGCGCGGTAGAGCAGGTCGGAGCCGTGGTGATGCAGGCAGATCCTGTCTCTGTTTGGGCGGCACAACAAGTTGGGCCAATTCTGCGCTAGAGCAATCGATATATACATATGCGGCCTGGCTTGCCTGGTCCCGCAAATCGCCAGTCTGACAGGGCGGCGCTGATGGCCTTACTTGAAATTTGCAAATTCCTGAAAACCGCCGTGGTCTTTCACGGCGGTTTTGCTGTTCTGCCGCGCCCCTCAGCGCGATGGTGTTCCCTAACCAGGCTTGCGGGCAAATGGGACAAGCCTACCGCTGCCAACAAAAACGCCGCGGCCAGAGGCACGCGGCGTTCTGTGCGGGGATCCTCAGCAGGGAGGACGCAGGATCACCCGAAAGCTGTAGAGGCCCTAAAAGACGGGCTTGCCAGCAGAAATGTCTTCGATATCGCCACGGCTCAGGCCGATGTCCGCCAGTTCACGATCAGACAGGGCGTTCAGAGTTTTCTTGGACATGCGCGCATCATTCCAAGATACGACGGCGCTTGCCGCAGCGTAAAAGGCAATGCCGATACGGCCAAACAGGCCGGTGGAGCCATAGGTGGTGCGGGTAGTGTCAAATGCAGCCATATCCTCATCCTTCATATCTGAGTGAACATGTTTTGCAGCAACGGGATGTTGATGCGATTTTTCGCATTTAGGGTGGAATTTTTGCCGGAACAAGAGCTGAAAATTGCATGTGTCCTATGCGCATTGTGCATAGCTTTAGCCCTTAAAAATAAGGCGGAATTACATCTATTTAGGTGCTATCAAGAAATGTCGCGTCCCCCCTGGCAAAGGGTCGGTTTTGGAACAGGTTTTGCAGGTTTGAGCCAAAGCCTGCCAATCAGCCACGCGAAATGTGGCCAAGATGGGGATGGGAAAGCAATTGGACATGTTCGCCTTTTGTGCTATTTGATTGAAAAATAATACCAACACTCAGGCAGAGGCCGGGCAGAACATGCGCATATTGGGAATTGACCCGGGGCTTCGCAACCTTGGGTGGGGGGTGATCGAATCACAGGGCAGTCGGCTCAGCCATGTGGCCAATGGGGTCTGCACCTCTGATGGCGATGATCTAGGTGAGCGGCTGTTGTCGCTGCACAATCAGGTCACCGAGGTGATCGAGGCCTATGCGCCGACCCAGGCTGCCATTGAACAGACCTTTGTGAACAAGGATGGTGTTGCAACCTTGAAACTGGGTCAGGCGCGCGGTGTTGCACTGCTTACCCTCGCCAAGGCCGGGCTGCCAACAGGCGAATACGCGCCAAACCGGGTGAAAAAGACCGTGGTGGGTGTGGGCCATGCCAGCAAGGAGCAGATCATTCATATGGTGAAACTGCAATTGCCGGGCTGTGCGCCTAAGGGGGCCGATGCGGCGGATGCGCTGGCGATTGCCATCTGTCACGCCTATTACGGGGGCACGCAGCAAAGACAGCTCAGGGAGGTGCGGGCATGATTGGCAAGCTCACAGGACGTCTGGAGTACCGCACGGCGGATCATGTGCTGATTGATGTGCGCGGCGTTGGCTATCTGGTCTATTGCTCTGAGCGTACCATGATGACCCTGCCGGGGGTGGGCGAGCCGGTGGCGCTTTTTACCGATATGGTGGTGCGTGAAGATCTGATGCAGCTTTTTGGCTTTACCTCTCTGGTCGAAAAGGAATGGCACCGGTTGCTGACCTCGGTTCAGGGGGTCGGGGCCAAGGTCTCCTTGGCGATCCTGGGCACCCTGGGACCGGATGGTGTCAGCCGCGCCATTGCTCTGGGGGATTGGGGCAGCGTCAAGGCGGCCAAGGGGGTTGGCCCAAAGACGGCGCAGCGGATTGTGCTGGATCTGAAGGATAAGGCGCCGGGGGTCATGGCCATGGGCGGCAGCCTGCCCGAAGCCATGGAGGGCGCAGATCTGGAGGCGGTGGTGGAGCAGACGGAGACCGCAGCCCCAAAGAAAACCGCACGGAAAGCAGCCTCGAAGCCCAGTGGTGCAGCGGCAGCTTCCGCCGGAGCGCTTTCGGCTCTTGGAAACCTGGGCTACAGCCCCGCAGATGCGGCCTCAGCCGTGGCAGAGGCGGCGGGAGAGAACCCTGATGCTGACGAATCCGCCTTGATCCGTGCAGCCCTGCGCCTATTGGCGCCAAAAGGGTGAGCGCTATGATCGACAAGAGAGCCAGGGGCAGTGCCCAGCCCTGGGCAGAGCTGCACTGTTCGGCGCGTCGGCTGAAGAGCCAGGTTGACCGTGCAGGCAAGGGGGGGCGAAATGATCGACGCTGACCCAACACTGCGCCCGGACCCAATTCCCGAAGATGCGTCTGGCGAAGGGGATCGCGCTCTGCGTCCGCAGGGGCTGTCGGAATTCATTGGCCAAGCAGAGGCCCGCGCCAACCTGCGCATCTTTATTGAAAGTGCCCGCCGCCGCGGCGAGGCCATGGACCACACCCTGTTTCATGGGCCGCCCGGTCTGGGCAAGACCACCCTGGCGCAGATTGTAGCGCGCGAGCTGGGGGTGAATTTTCGCATGACCTCGGGGCCGGTGCTGGCCAAGGCCGGCGATCTGGCGGCGATCCTGACCAATCTGGAAGCCCGAGATGTGCTGTTCATCGACGAGATCCACCGGCTGAATCCGGTGGTGGAGGAAATTCTTTACCCGGCGCTGGAGGATTTTGAACTGGATCTGGTGATCGGGGAGGGGCCTGCGGCGCGCACCGTGCGCATCGAGTTGCAGCCCTTTACCTTGGTGGGGGCGACAACGCGGATGGGGCTGTTGACCACGCCACTGCGTGATCGCTTTGGCATTCCCACGCGGTTGCAATTTTACACAGTGGATGAGCTGTTTGAAATCGTCAGTCGTAACGCCCGCAAGCTCGGCACACCAGCGGATGCGGAGGGCGCCCGTGAGATCGCGCGGCGCGCACGCGGCACCCCAAGGATCGCGGGGCGGCTCCTGCGCCGTGTGGTGGACTTTGCGGTTGTGGAGGGCGATGGGCGCATCACCCGAGACCTAGCAGATGGAGCCTTGACGCGGCTGGGAGTGGACAGGCTGGGGCTGGATGGGGCTGACCGGCGCTATCTGCGCTTGATTGCTGAAAACTACAGCGGGGGGCCGGTGGGGATTGAGACGCTCTCGGCTGCACTGAGCGAAAGTCGCGACTCGTTGGAAGATGTGATCGAGCCCTACTTGTTGCAACAGGGGTTGATCCAACGCACCCCCCGCGGACGGATGTTGGCGCAGAAGGCCTGGACCCATCTGGGGATGGCACCGCCGCCGCGTGCGGCGGATCTGTTTGGACAATAGGGGCGATCCAGTATGGCCAAACCAGAGCGGGAATGTGGTCGCGATCTTGTTGCCCTTACTGATTTGGCGCGCGCGGTTTCAGAGATCTATGCGGAGCGGCTTGACATTAAACGCGACCCAGCTTGGTATTTGGGTAAGATGAGCGAAGAGCTGGGCGAGGTCACCGCCGCCTATCTGAAGCTTCAGGGACAGGGGCGCAGTTCTGGGACGCGCCGGGATCTGGAGGATGAACTGGGCGATCTGTTGGGCTTTGTGGTGCTGTTTTCAGATTGGCAGGGCATGGATATTGGCGCCGCGCTTGAGCGCAAGTGGGGCGGATATCTGCCTGGCGATTGATTTGACTGAGAAGGCCCTCAAGGGGCGATCTGCCCCATGAGGCGCCTGTCTTAATTTTAAGGAAATTCGGCGCGTCAAGGACATGCCGCTGCGCGGGGCCTTGCGGCCTCCTTGACCCGCGGCGGTGCGGGAAGGGTGCTGCCTGGGCTTGCCGTTTTGCGCTCTGGCGGGCATAGAGCGGCGACCCGCCTGTACCTAAGCTGATGGAGTGCCACCATGTCGCTGGACTTGACCCCGGAAGAAATCCAAGCCCTGTTCACCCGCAGCGATGGCTCTTATGGGTTTGCCCGCTGGGGACGCCCCATTGCCCCGATTGTTTTTGGGGTGCAGGAGGAAACGCTTCAGGTGGTCAAGGGGGCGATTGAGGCCGTGGCAACCCTTGCTGGGCAGCCGATGGCGGAAACGGATCCGGAGCTTGGCTCTAATCTGATATTCTTTTTCTTTCGCGACTGGACGGAGTTGCTGGACGTACCAGACCTTGGCCGTCTTATCCCGGATCTGTCGCCTTTGGTGGCGCGCCTGCAAGAGGCAAATGCCAGCCAGTACCGCGCCTTTCGCTTTGATGATACTGGTGCCATCCAGGCCAGCTTTGTCTTTTTGTGCATGCAGGGGGCCATGGCGGAGCTGCCGGCAGAAACGCTGGCATTGAGCCAAGCTGCGCAGGTCATAGTGCTGTGGGGCGATCAGGCCTTTGCTGAGACCTCGCCCTTGGCCATCCTGCCAGAAACCGGTGCGACCATCCTGCGGCCCGAAATTGCGGCGATTATTGCTGCGGGCTATGACCGGATGATGCCGCCCTCTGCAAATGACGCATCTCATGCGTTGCGGTTGTTCGCGCGATTGCAGGCGCCAACTGAGGGGTGAACTATGCGGTGCTTTCTTGGGCTGGCTCTGCCGGATCCGGTTTTGGACCTGCTGGAGCGCCTGCAGGAAGACATCCCGGTAGGGCGACTGGTGCCCTGCGAGAACCTTCATATCACCCTGAGCTTCCTGGACGAGCAGCCCGAAGCGCGACTAGAGGCTCTGCACCAGGAGCTGCTGGGGCTAGAGGCGGCGCCACTGCGGTTGGAACTGCGCGGGCTGGGCGTCATGGGGGGCAAAAGCCCAAGGGTGTTGAGCGCTGAAGTCACCCCAAATGCGGCGCTGACAGCACTGCATCGCCATCTGCGCGCCATAGCGCAGACCTGCGGTATGGCATTGCCGCGCGCCCGGTTTCGTCCCCATGTGACACTGGCACGGTTCGGACCTCGCCTGCAGTCAGGACAACAGCAGAAGATCCATCAGCTGCTGCAGCATTTTGGTGGCTTTACCACGCCTGTCTTTACGGTGCACCAGATCACGCTTTACCAATCGACCCTGCTGCCAGAGGGCGCGCGCTATGAGGCGTTGGCGCAGTATCCACTGGAGGCGAAAACGTCCTGAGAGCGCTACGGAACATGCCTCAGGACGATCTCCGGGGCTTGTGGCTGATTTCATGGGGTTTTAGTCTGCTGACCAGAGCACAGGAGCACAGGCCAATGATCCATACCTTTCCGGTCCGCGTTTATTACGAGGACACCGATATGGGCGGCATTGTCTACCACGCCAACTATCTGCGCTTCATTGAGCGGGCCCGCAGCGACTGGGTGCGGGGCCTTGGCAATGATCAAAATGCCATGCGCGATGCAGGCATCATCTGGGTGGTGCAGCGGATCGAGGCGGATTACCTCGCGCCTGCAAAATACGACGATGAGCTGCTGATCGAGACCGAGGTGATCAAGCTGTCACCGGCGCGGTTGATCATGGGGCAGCTGGTCAAACGCGGCGAGGCAGAGCTGTTTCGCGCCAAGGTCTCGGCTGTTTGTATTGCCTCTGATACCGGGCGGCCAACACGGCTCCCGGCAGAGATTCGCGCATTGCTGTAACATTGCCGCCTCTGCGCACTGTTTGATTGGCTTTTCCTGTCGAACTCAGCTAGCCTGCAACAAAATAAGGCCGCGATAGACGGCCAAAAACGAGTGACGGCAACAAGCAGAACGCGGCGGGCTCAGGTTTCTGGGTGCGGGGCAAAGACGTAAGACCGGAGCGATCCGGCAGAGATAGAGCAGGCAAATGGAAGCAGAAACTCTGGCGCTGGCGCAGGAGATTGATTTCTCTATGTGGGGTCTTTTCGCGCGGGCCACATTCACCGTGAAACTGGTTATGCTGATGCTGACGGCGGCCTCGATCTGGTCCTGGGGCATTATCATTCAAAAGCTGATCAACTACCGTCAGGCGCGTCGTCGCGCTGCGCAGTTTGACCAGGCCTTTTGGTCCGGTGAGCCGTTGGATGGGCTGTTTGATCAATTGGGGCCAGAGCCAACGGGCCATTCAGAACGCATTTTTGCCGCTGGCATGGCGGAATGGCGGCGCAGCCACCGCAGTGATGGCGGGCTGATCCCAGGCGCCCAGGCGCGGATTGATCGCTCGATGGATGTGGCCATCGCCAAGGAAACCGAAGACCTGCAGCGTGGACTATCGGTGCTGGCAACCGTGGGATCCACGGCGCCTTTTGTGGGGCTGTTTGGCACCGTCTGGGGTATTATGACCGCCTTTATTGAGATCGCCGAACAGCAAAGCACCAATCTGGCTGTTGTCGCCCCCGGCATCGCGGAGGCGCTTTTGGCCACGGGTCTTGGGCTCCTGGCAGCGATTCCGGCGGTGGTCTTTTACAACAAGCTGAGCGCCGACAGCGATCGTATCTTGGGCGGTTACGAAGCCTTTGCCGACGAATTTGCCACCATCCTCAGCCGTCAATTGGATTCCTGAACCATGGGTGCCGCGGTTCAAAACTCTTCCTCCAGTGAACGGCGTCGGGGCAGGCGTCGGGGCCGGGCACGGCCTATGTCCGAAATCAACGTGACGCCCTTTGTCGATGTTATGCTGGTGTTGCTGATCATCTTCATGGTGGCAGCGCCGCTGACCACAGTTGGCGTGCCGGTGGATCTGCCAAAGACCGAGGCGGGTGCCTTGCCAAGTGAGCAGGAAGAGCCACTGACCGTGACCATGATCCTGGGTGGCGAGATCCAGATCCAAACCACCCCGGTGGCCCGCGATGAACTGGTGGCAAAGCTGCGCGCGATTGCGGCAGAACGCACCTCGGATCGGGTCTATCTGCGCGCAGATGGCGGCATCTCTTACCGTGAGGTGATGCAGGTGATGGGAGCGCTGAACGCCGGTGGCTTTGCCAATGTGGGTTTGGTGACAGATCTGGCAGCGCCAGAGCCCGATGCAGCCTCCGTTTCTGGCGCGGATCAATAAGCGGGGGCTTGGGGCAAGTATATGGGCCTGCAAACCGGAACCAAAATCTCTCTTGCGGCGCACGGCCTGCTGGTGAGCTGGGTTGCCTTCGGCGCCTGGCTGCCCTCGGAACCATTGCCGCTGCCTGTACAGGAGGTCGCGGTGATCTCGGCTGAGGAGTTTGCCCGCCTGAGCCAACAAATCCAGGCGCCGCAGGTGAGCGAGAGCCCAAACGGCCTAACCCCACCCGCCGCATCCCCTGAGCCGCCAGAGGTTTCAGCGCGCCCGGAGACCCGTCCTGATAGGCCGATCCCAGAAGCCACTCCGGTTCCGGTCGTAGATGAACCTGTGCCCGCTTTGCCCGAACCAGAGCCAGACCCTGAAGTTGCTGACAGGCTTTCAGAACCTGAAACCCCTCCGGAAGTTCCGGCACTTATCCCGAGCCTGCCCGTGCCAGAGCAGGTGCGTCCAGCGGATCGCGTCGCCCCGGTGCCGGTGGAGGCACCCGAGGAAGAAGTGGCAATCGACGACCTGGTTCAACCTGAGGTGAGCCCAGATGAGGGCGCGTTGAGCGAACAAGAGGTGCAGGAGGCCACCGCGCCTGAGGCCGCCAGCGATCGGATTGTGACTGAAGCCAATGAAAGCGACGAGGCGGAGCCTGCACCACCGGTGGCCGCCCCGCTCACCTCGGTGCGTCCGAAAACACGGCCGCGTCGGCCCGCGCCCGCCGAAGTCGCTGAAACCGCCGCACCTTCAGCACCGCAGGTGGAGCAAGCCTCGGCCATTGAGGATGCTTTGGCAGCTGCCATCGCCGGGGGGGGACACGTCGCCGCCCCTGAACCCTCTGGTCCACCTTTGACGGTGGGAGAGAAAGACGCGCTGCGGGTCTCTGTGTCCAAGTGCTGGAACGTTGGTTCGCTCTCCACTGAGGCGTTGAAAACCACCGTCGAGGTTGCGGTCTCGCTTGATCCGGACGGGCGGCCCAAAACCGGCACCATTCGGATGATGTCCAGCACCGGCGGTTCTTCCGGGGCTGCAAAACAGGCCTATGAGGCGGCCCGACGGGCGATCATTCGCTGTGGCGCCAAGGGATTTTCCTTGCCCAGCGATAAATATGACCATTGGCGCGACATCGTCATGACCTTTAACCCTGAGAAGATGCGTATCAAATGACACACCAAAAATTGAAAACGCCTCTGGCAGGGGTCGTCTATGACAGGGGGAGGGGGGATTTTCCCCCTGCATTGAAACCCCAAAGCCCCGATACTGAAATGACATTCACTCCGGAAAGGACGCGACGCTCATGAGGCGCAACCTGACAGCCCTTTTGGCAAGCCTTCTTGTGGCGGCAGCCCCCTTGCTGACCGCTGGCAGCGCAGCCCAGGCCCAGAATGGGCCGCTGCGGATCGAGATCACCGACGGTGTGATTGAACCCTTGCCCTATGCGGTGCCGAGTTTCCTGGCTGAAACCCCCGCCGCTGCAGAGCTGGCCAATCAGATCACTCGGGTGATTGCGGCGGATCTTAGCGGCACGGGTCTGTTTCGTGAAATCCCGGCCACCGCTCATATCTCTACCGTGAGCGATTTTAACGCGCCGGTGCGCTTTGCGGACTGGAAGGCCGTAAACGCCCAGGCGCTGATCACCGGGTCGGTTTCGGTCAACGGTAAACAGCTGACCGTGCGCTTTCGAGGCTATGACGTCTTTGCCGACAACGAGCTGGGCGCGGGGTTGCAATTCAGCGGCACTACCGATGGCTGGCGTCGCATGGCTCATAAGGTGGCTGATGCCATCTACAGCCGGATCACCGGCGAGAGCGGCTATTTTGACAGCCGGGTGGTCTTTGTTTCCGAGACCGGCCCCAAGAATGACCGCCGCAAGCGCCTGGCGATAATGGATTATGATGGTGCCGGGGTGCAGTATCTCACCAACAGCTCTGCCCTAGTGCTGGCGCCGCGCTTTTCGCCCACTGGCGATCGGGTGCTTTATACCAGTTATGAAAGCGGCTTCCCGCAGATCCATGTGCTGGATGTGGGTAAGGTGCAGCGCCGGGTGTTATCGGCGGATAAGGGCATCATGAGCTTTGCGCCGCGGTTTGCACCAGATGGCAATACAGTGGTCTACTCCCAGGCCGAGGGCGGCAACACTGATATTTACACCATGGATATTGCCACCGGAGCGCGCCAGCGTCTGACTCGGGCGCCCTCAATCGAGACGGCACCGTCCTATTCGCCAGATGGCAACCAGATTGTCTTTGAGAGCGACCGCTCCGGCACGCCGCAGCTTTATGTAATGCCCGCAACCGGGGGAGAAGCGCGCCGGATCAGCTTTGGCAAGGGGCGCTATGGCACCCCGGTCTGGTCGCCACGTGGCGATCTCATCGCCTTTACCAAGCAGAGCAAGGGCCGGTTCCACATCGGCGTCATGCGGCTGGATGGTAGCGAGGAACGTCTGCTAACGGCCTCTTTCCTGGATGAGGGCCCCAGCTGGTCGCCCAATGGTCGGGTGATCATGTTCACCCGTGAAACCCAGGGGGCCAATGGGCGGGCGCTGCTCTATTCGGTGGACATTCTGGGGCGGAACCTCAAACCGGTGCGCACGCCGGACGGAGCTTCGGATCCCGCTTGGTCACCGCTGCAAAAATAATGGGCAGCTCCAGGCTGAACTGGCATGAAAACGCAAGACTGGAAGACCTGCATAGAATCGGGCCTTGGACTGTGATAGCCTAGGCCCAAGAAACCAAAGGAAAAGACACTGTCATGAGCGGTTTTAAAAAGGCATTTGTGCTGGTTGCGGCCCTTGGGCTTGCGGCTTGTAGCAACACCCCCTGGGACGATACCGGAGCGGGCGGGGCCGGTGGTCTTGGCAACAGTGGCTCCAACCTGGATCCGGCCAGCCCAGCCTATTTCCAAGAGACGGTCGGGGATCGCGTGCTGTTCCTGGTGGATCAGTCCACCCTGAACCCTACAGCGGAATCCATTTTGCAGGGCCAGGCGCGCTGGTTGACGGCCAATCCAGATTACACGGTGACCATTCAGGGACATGCTGATGAACAGGGCACACGAATCTACAACCTAGCCTTGGGTGAACGCCGCGCCAATTCCGCGCGGGAGTATTTGATTTCGCAGGGCATTGCCAGCTCAAGGATCCAGGTGGTCAGCTACGGTAAAGAGCGCCCGCTGGAGATCTGTTCGGCTGAAAGTTGCTATGCCAAGAACCGCCGTGCGGTCACTGTCTTGGCTGGTGGATTGACGGGGTAAAATGATGCGGTTTCTGCAAGCAGCCTTTTTGACCACGACTCTTTTGGGAACCAGCTGTCTGGTGTCACCGGCCTTGGCTCAGGATCAACAGACCCTGGCCGACATTCGCCAGGAATTGACGGTGCTCTATGTGGATATTCAGCGCCTCAAACGAGAGCTGTCCACCACCGGGGGGGCCAATTCCGGGGTTGCCGTCGGCAGTTCGGTTCTCGACCGGGTGGGGGCCATTGAGGCCAGTCTGCAGCAGCTCACGGCGCAGACGGAACAGTTGGAGTATCGCATCAATCGCATCGTTGCCGATGGCACCAATCGCATCGGTGATTTGGAATTCCGCCTGGTCGAGCTTGAAGGCGGTGATATCGGCGCTTTGGGTGAGACCAGCACCCTGGGCGGCGAAGAGGCACTGGCTGAGGTCGGCGCAACCGGTGGTGGGCAAGTCGCAAATCCTGTTGGCAGTGAGTTGGCGGTTGGAGAACAGGCCGACTTTGATATGGCACAACAGGATCTGGAGGAGGGCGCCTATCAGCTCGCGGCTGAGAAATTTGCCATTTTCACCCAATCCTATCCAGGCAGCCCGTTGGCGCCACAGGCCGATTTCAACCGTGGCAAGGCGCTGGATGGGCTTGGCGATACGCGTGAAGCGGCGCGGGCCTATTTAGCCTCTTTTACTGCGGATGCAAATGGCGAGACTGCGCCAAAGGCGCTGTTTGAACTTGGGGCTGCCCTGGGACGTTTGGGGCAGGTCGATCAGGCCTGCATCACACTGTCTGAGGTCGGCGTGCGCTTCCCTAGTGGTGATATGGTTTCTCCTGCCACTGTCGAGATGGCCGCGTTGGGATGTCCTTAATCCAACCCGGCGCGGGCGGAGCGGACAGGGATGAGTTACTCCTGTCTCTGCGCCAGAAGTTCGCCACGCCCCTGCCTGCATGTATTGGTATCGCAGTTTCTGGTGGGGGTGATTCTGTCGCGCTGATGCATCTGCTCAAGGCGTGCTTTTGCGAGGACCCGGTGGAGCTGATGGTGGCCACTGTCGACCACGGTCTGCGTCCCGAATCGCGCCAAGAGGCGGAAGAGGCTGCGCGGATGGCTCAGGAGCTTGGCCTGCGTCATGAGATTTTGACCTGGACGCAAGGGCCAGAGGAGACCGGAAACCTCCAGGATCAGGCGCGGCGGGCCCGCTATGGGCTGCTGACGGCCTGGGCACGGCAAAATGGCATACCGGTTCTGGCGTTGGGGCATACAGCGGATGATCAAGCCGAAACGGTGATTATGCGGCTGATGCGGGCTTCGGGTGTCAATGGTTTGGCAGGCATTCCGGTGCGGCGCACCCAGGATGGGGTCTCATTGATGCGCCCGCTTTTGGGCCTGCGCCGGGAGGAGCTGCGGCAGTATCTCGCTACCGCTGGCCAAAGTTGGATTGATGACCCATCAAACGAAGATGAAAGCTATGACCGGATCAAGATCCGCAAGGCGCTGGCTGTTCTGGAGGATCTGGGATTGACAGTGCCTGCTCTGGCGACTGTGGCGCAGAATATGGGCAAAGCCCAAAAGGCTTTGGGCTGGTATGCCTTCTTATCGGCGCGGGATATGGTGCAGATTGAAGCCGGTGCCGTGGTTTTTGAGCTGCGAAAATACCGAACTCTGCCGGATGAAATCTCGCATCGGTTGATGTTACAGGCGATTTTATGGGTTTCTGGCGGCCAATACGCGCCCAGACGCCAGCCGATGATCGAAGCCGTCGCCATTGCGCAGAGGGGCGGGTCAGCGACGCTGGCTGGCTGCCGTATCCTGAGCCAGCAGGGCAAAATCTGGGTTTGCCGTGAAGCGGCCATGGTGCCACAGGAGGCCTGCGATCCTGGCGATTTATGGGACCAGCGCTGGCGTTTTTTTGCTGGAAAATTAGAAGCTTGTGAGGTTCGCCCTCTGGGCTCTGAGGGGTTGAAATCCTGTCCCGACTGGCGGGCGCAGGGCTGCCCGGCGCCCATTCTTGAGGTCACCCCATCGCTATGGCGGGACGGCGATCTGATGGCAGCGCCGCTGGCTGGATTCGCCAATGGATGCAGTGCAGAACCGATAAATAGTGCAGAAGAGTTCTTCGCATCGCTTTTATCGCATTGAACCTGCCTGAATGTTCCTTATTTTATGCGCAACGAGGGCGTCCTGCGAGGAAGCCCGGATATTAGGAGATATTCCTTGGGTAACGCACGTAACATCGCCTTCTGGGTTGTTCTGTTCGTCTTGATCTTGGCGCTGTTCAATCTGTTCAGTGGCTCAGGCGGTACGATGCAAAGCAACGAGCGCGCTTTCTCGGATTTTGTCACTTCGGTTGAAGGTGGACAGGTCAGCACTGTTGTGCTGGACGGGGAGCGGGTTGAATTTACCACATCCGATGGCAGCAAATATGTCACCATCCGGCCATCCGACGCGGAAGTCACCGCGCTGCTGATTGAGAACAACATTCCGGTGCGCGCTGAGAAGCAGCAGCAGTCCACGTTCCAATCCTTCCTGATCACCCTGCTGCCCTTTGTGCTGCTGATTGGTGTCTGGATCTATTTCATGAACCGGATGCAGGGTGGCGGCAAAGGTGGCGCTATGGGCTTTGGCAAATCCAAGGCCAAGATGCTCACCGAGAAACATGGGCGCGTCACCTTTGATGATGTGGCTGGCATTGATGAGGCCAAGGAAGAGCTGGAAGAGATCGTGGAATTCCTGCGCAACCCGCAGAAATTCTCGCGGCTCGGGGGTAAGATCCCCAAAGGCGCGCTGCTTGTTGGGCCTCCCGGCACCGGTAAGACTTTGTTGGCGCGCGCCATTGCGGGCGAGGCGGGTGTGCCGTTCTTTACCATTTCGGGCTCTGACTTTGTTGAGATGTTTGTCGGTGTCGGCGCCAGCCGTGTGCGCGACATGTTTGAGCAGGCCAAGAAGAACGCGCCTTGTATTGTCTTTATCGACGAGATCGACGCCGTTGGCCGCCATCGTGGCGCTGGCTATGGCGGTGGCAATGATGAGCGCGAGCAGACATTGAACCAGCTCTTGGTTGAGATGGACGGTTTTGAAGCCAATGAAGGCGTCATCATCCTGGCCGCGACCAACCGTAAGGATGTGCTGGACCCTGCCTTGCTGCGCCCAGGCCGTTTTGACCGTAACGTCACCGTCGGCAACCCCGATATCAAAGGCCGCGAGAAGATCCTCGGCGTGCATGCCCGCAAGACCCCGCTGGGCCCTGACGTGGATCTGCGCATTATCGCGCGTGGGACGCCAGGGTTCTCAGGTGCGGATCTGGCCAACCTGGTCAACGAATCTGCCTTGATGGCCGCCCGCGTTGGCCGCCGCTTTGTTACCATGGAGGATTTTGAATCCGCCAAGGATAAGGTGATGATGGGGGCCGAGCGCCGCTCGATGGTGCTGACGCAGGACCAGAAAGAAAAGACCGCCTACCACGAGGCCGGCCATGCGGTTGTTGGTCTAAAACTGCCGGAATGTGACCCTGTCTACAAGGCGACAATCATTCCCCGTGGCGGTGCCCTGGGGATGGTTGTGTCCCTACCAGAAATGGATCGCCTTAACTGGCACAAGGATGAGTGTAATCAGAAGCTGGCCATGACCATGGCAGGCAAGGCTGCAGAGATCATCAAATACGGCGAGGATCATGTCTCCAATGGTCCAGCGGGTGACATTCAGCAGGCCAGCCAACTGGCGCGGGCGATGATCATGCGCTGGGGCATGTCGGACAAGATTGGCAACATCGACTATGCTGAGGCCCATGAAGGCTATAGCGGCAATACCACTGGGTTCTCGGTTTCTGCTCATACCAAAGAGCTGATTGAGGAAGAGGTGCGTGTCTTTATCCAGAATGGCTATGACCGGGCTTTTGATCTCCTGACTGAATATAAGGATGAGTGGGAGCGCTTGGCGCAGGGGCTGCTGGAATATGAGACCCTGACCGGTGATGAGATCAAGCGGGTCATGAAGGGGGAACCACCCCATGAAAAGGGTGATGATTCCGATGAAGATGAGGGCAATGCCTCGGTGACAGCCATTCCCAAGGCGAAGCCTAAGAAACCCTCTGCTGAGGGCGGGACTGATCCCGATCTGGAACCAAAACCAACTTCCTGACCCATATCGTCAGGATCTGTGAATAAAGGCCCCAAGATCCAGACGCGGTTCTTGGGGCCTTTTCTTTTGGCCCAGTTATGGGCTGCCTTTGCAAGGGCGGGGAAAAGGGTAATTCTGGGGGTGGCGCGGGGGTGGCGGGCAGCAAAGCAGCCCGCCACCCCCGCGCCCGGATCGGATCGCTGTGCGATCCGATCCAAAACAGGCTTCCTATTGTCGCTGGTGGCGATATGGTCGCGGCCATTGCGCAAATTGATACAGAATAGAGGGGCAAGACATGCCGGTATTGCTGGAAACAGAATTCAAAGGGGAAGTGGTTTGGGCGGGGGAAACTGCCTCTGACAGCGGTATTTCGTCCTCGGTTGTCGATTCTCTTACATTTGGGTTTCACGGAATCAGCGGCGAGCGACATCAGGGGGAGAACCGGGCCTCTTGTGTGCGGGTGCGCAATCTCTATCCAGAAGGCACGAAGATTCGAAACGTACGACAATTGAGTATCCTCTCAGAGGAGGAACTGACGCTGATTGCGGCTGACATGGGGCTGGACCGAGTCGATCCATCGGCACTGGGAGCCAATCTGGTGCTGCGCGGCATTCCTGATTTCACCCACGTGCCGCCCTCCGCGCGCCTGCTGGGGCCGGATGGGGTCACCCTGACAGTGGATATGGAAAACCGCCCCTGCATCTTTCCGGGACGCGAAATTGAAAAGGACTACGCGGGCTTTGGCCCGAAGTTCAAACCGGCTGCAAAGGGACGCCGGGGAATCACTGCCTGGGTGGAACGTCCGGGGCATCTAAAGCTTGGTGATAGCCTGCGGCTGTTTGTGCCGGATCAGCCTGCCTGGGCCCCCTAGGGCAACGCATCGGGTACAGAACTTTCGTTTTGGCGTCTTTCGTTCCCTCAATCTTTGCCTAGACGCCGCTTCATGGCCGGATAATGTCGGAAATCACGCGCGCGAATTGCCGCATTCTGACTAAATCTGGGACAGATCCGGCACATTGAAGTCGGTGTTTGTATTCTCACATTCAGGAACCAGGCCATGAGCTACAAGAGTGACATCGAGATCGCCCGCGAGGCGAATAAGCTCCCGATCCAAGAGATCGGTGCCAAGATCGGCATCTCCAGCGATGACCTGCTGCCCTATGGTCACGACAAGGCCAAGGTCAGCCAGGACTTCATCAACTCGGTTCAGGAGCGCACAGACGGCAAGCTGATCCTCGTCACCGCGATCAACCCAACGCCCGCAGGGGAAGGTAAAACCACCACGACCGTGGGGCTGGGCGATGGTCTGAACCGTATCGGCAAAAACGCTATGGTCTGTATCCGCGAAGCGAGCCTTGGCCCGAACTTTGGCATGAAGGGCGGTGCTGCGGGTGGTGGCTACGCGCAGGTCGTGCCAATGGAGGAAATGAACCTCCACTTCACCGGCGACTTCCACGCCATCACCTCGGCGCATTCGCTGCTCTCGGCGATGATCGACAACCACATCTACTGGGGCAATGAGAGCGAAATCGACATTCGCCGTGTCGCCTGGCGTCGTGTGGTCGATATGAACGATCGCGCTCTGCGTCAGATCACGGCCTCCCTGGGCGGCGTGTCCAACGGCTTCCCTCGCGAAACCGGCTTTGACATCACCGTGGCCTCTGAGGTCATGGCGATTCTCTGCCTGGCCACCGATCTGCAGGATCTGGAAAAGCGCCTGGGCGACATCATTGTGGCCTACCGCCGCGACAAGACCGCCGTTTACTGCCGCGACATCAAGGCCGAAGGTGCGATGACCGTGCTGCTGAAAGACGCGATGCAGCCTAACCTGGTGCAGACCCTGGAAAACAACCCAGCCTTTGTGCATGGCGGCCCCTTCGCCAATATCGCCCATGGCTGTAATTCGGTCATCGCCACCAAAACCGCGATGAAAGTCTGCGACTACGTTGTGACCGAAGCGGGCTTTGGCGCCGATCTGGGTGCTGAAAAGTTCATGAACATCAAATGCCGTAAGGCCGGTATTGCGCCTTCGGCGGTGGTTCTGGTGGCCACCGTGCGCGCGATGAAGATGAACGGCGGCGTTGCCAAGGCGGATCTTGGTGCGGAAAATGTCGAGGCGGTCAACAATGGCTGTGCCAACCTCGGTCGTCACATCGAGAATATCAAAAGCTTTGGTGTGCCGGTTGTTGTCGCCATCAACCACTTTGTCACCGACACCGATGCCGAAGTTGAAGCGGTCAAAGCCTATGCTGAAACCCATGGCGTTGAGGCGATCCTGTCACGTCACTGGGAGCTGGGCTCGGAAGGCTCTGCCGATCTGGCCAAGAAGGTTGTTGAAATCGTCGATACCGGATCGGCCAACTTTGCTCCGATCTACCCTGACGACATGTCACTGTTTGACAAGATCGACACCATCGCCAAGCGTATCTACCGTGCGGACGAAGTGCTGGCTGATAACAAGATCCGCAACCAGCTGAAAGAATGGGAAGCCGCAGGCTACGGCAATCTGCCGGTTTGTATGGCCAAGACCCAATACTCTTTCTCGACCGATCCCAGCCTGCGCGGCGCGCCGGTCGGCCATTCGGTTCCGGTGCGTGAAGTGCGCCTGTCGGCTGGGGCAGGTTTCATCGTCGCGGTCTGCGGCGAGATCATGACCATGCCGGGTCTGCCCCGCAAACCGGCAGCGGAAAACATCCACTTGAACGAAGATGGCCAAATCGAAGGCTTGTTCTAAGTTCAAAAACACGCAATCTGCGGCCCGAGACCTGTCTCGGGCCGTGTGAGTTTCTACCCCGACCTGAGAGCGGGACCTTAGCCCCCGGAAATGATCCGGGCAGAGGTCTAGATCTCGCGGGTCATATCGGTAAATAGCGGGCCGCGAGGTGCGCGGGACAAGGAAAAATGCAATGGCAGCAAACATCATTGACGGCAAAGCCTTCGCCGCCACGGTACGTGAAAAAGTGGCAGGCCATGTTGCGCGGCTGAAAGAAGAAAACGACATCACCCCGGGTCTTGCCGTGGTTCTGGTGGGCGAAGATCCGGCCTCTCAGGTCTATGTGCGCTCCAAGGGTAAGCAGACCGTCGAGACGGGCATGAACTCCT
>CAJXIL010000033.1 GCA_913054455.1 uncultured Roseobacter sp. | reverse complement strand
TCAAGGGCAAGTTTGATGCAATTTTCTGCCGCAACGTGGCCATCTACTTTGACACACCAACCCAGCAAAAGGTTTGGCAAGCCTTCCAGCGCAGTTTGAATCCCGGCGGTTATCTGTTCATCGGTCACTCCGAACGGATGTCAGGGCCCGCTGAGGCAAAACTGACAACGTCTGGCATTACAACTTATATCAACACGCCCCCTGGAGGCGCTGCTTAGTAAAAGAGCAGTAAGAGCAACACGAGGAAAAATGAAATGAGCCTAAAAGACTCTTTACGCGTTATGGTCGTCGATGACATGTCCACAAGCCGCGGTATTATTACCCAGTGTTTGGATGAGCTCGGCATCAAGAATTACATGGTTGAAAACAACGGCCAGTCTGCTTTTCAAAAACTGACGACAACCCCTGTGCACTTGGTCTTGTCGGACTATAACATGCCCGGCATGGATGGTCTGGGCCTCCTGCAGGCGGTCCGTGGTCACCAGGTGACACAGCGGCTCGGTTTTATTCTGGTCACAGGTAAACCAACGCCAGAAATCATTGAGGTGGGCAAAAAGCTCGGTTTGAACAACATCATCCGTAAGCCCTTTACCGTTGCGACCATGAAACAGGCGATCGAACAGGTCGTCGGGCGGCTGTAACCATGGAAGGACAGCACCAAACGATTTCAGGCCTTAGCGCAATCTCGGCACGAGAGATGCGGCAGCTCTATTCCAAGGTTCAAACCTTGGAAGACGTGGTGCATGACATCTTTGATCGTGGAACCAAGCCAACTCGGCAGGAAACACAGTCACTGCAAGACTTTGATCTGGTCATGCAGACTCTCGCGGGGATGGCCAGCTTCTTTGAGAAGGTGGAAACGCAGATTATGGATACTGGCGAGGCTGATATCCAAGCCGCGACGGATACTGTCACGCTGCAGAAACTGCGGGAACGTCTGCGGGAAATTGGCAGCTTTGTAGCCAACTAAGCGACCGACTGCGGCCTGTCCGTACTCCAACTAACTCCCTAAAGCCGTTTGAGCATTTTGCTTGAACGGCTTTTTCTCTTTCTTTGCTGCCTCAGCGCGTTAGATTACCGGGAGTTTGGTGAGTTTCATTGGTATTGGCATGACGCGGTTTTTCAAAATTCTGACAGCAATAGTCTGTTTTGCACTCCCCCAGATCGCAGAGGCGGCGCGGGATCGGATTGCTTTGGTCATTGGGATGGCCGATTATCAGTATCTCCCGCCTCTGGAAAACACCCATAATGATGCCAATGGAATGGCTCAAAGCCTTGAAAATATTGGTTTTGATGTCACCTTAGCGCTGGATGCGACCGCCCAACAAATGGTTGGGCTGCTGGATGATTTTGCTTTCCGTTCTGAGGTGGCTGATCTGGCCCTGGTCTACTTCGCGGGGCATGGAATCGAAGTGCAGGGCGAGAATTTTCTCATCCCTATTGATGCCAATGTGACCAGCAATCGAGATGTTCAGCGTCAGTCCGCTTCGTTGAAGCAGCTGCTGGCCGCCGTGGATCGCGCCCGGAAGATGCGAATTGTTATCCTTGATAGCTGTCGGGACAACCCGCTTGGGGACTCAATCGCCTTAGATCAAAGTGACGCGCCCGGGACGGCCTCAGAAGAAACCCGCGGTGGTGGTGGCGGAATGGCGGCGGTGGATCCTGATCGCGGTACTTTGGTGGCCTTTGCTGCCCGCGACGGTCAGGTTGCCCTCGACGGTACCGGGACAAATAGCCCCTACGCCCAGGCCCTGATGCAAAAAATGGCGCAGCCTGGGCTGGAAATCAGCCTTATGTTCCGTCAGGTGCGCGATCTGGTTCTGGAAAAGACTGGCAATCTACAGGAACCCCATACCTATGGCTCCTTGACCGGGGTGCCCTTTTATCTGGCCGCCGCGACGCAGGACGGCGCCGAAGCCGTCCCAGCAGGCACCTCCGAAGCCTGGTCGGCCATAAAACCTGACCAAGAAGAGCAGCTTCTCGCTCTGGCAGAACAGGGGGATACTCGCTCGATGCTGGGGCTTGCCTATATGCGGCTTAACCCCAATGCGGGCCGGTTTGATCCCGTCGCTGCGGTAGATTTTCTGCAACGTGCGGCAGATGCAGGCGCGCCAGAGGCGCAGTTTGAACTGGCCAAGCTTTATGAGCGTGGCACCGGCGTTCCTGCCAACCCGCAAAAAGCTCTGGAGCTTTATCAAGCTGCGGCCGCCCAAAACTTTGCCGATGCCATCAACGACTTGGGCTTCCTGCATCATCAGGGTGGTCTTGGCCTGCGGGCCAACCCGCAAAAAGCCTATGGGTTTTTCCAGCGTGCAGCTGAGCTGAGGCACCCACAGGCGCAGTTCAATTTTGCGGCCCTCATAGACGATGGCTTGGTTCCCGGAAAAGGCCCAACTGAAGCGGCGCATTTCCTTTATGCAGCGCTCCGGTCCGGCAGTGCGGATGTGCTGGACCTGCTGAGCAAACGCCCCAATATGTTCACCTTAAACACGCGCAGGGCGCTGCAGGACAAACTGAAGGAAAACAAGTTTTATCAAGGCTCTATTGATGGCGATTTTGGTCCCGGAACCCAACGGGGGATCCGCCGCGCCTATGGGCTCGATGGCTAGGGGCTAAGCAACAGGTTAATGAGTTGTAGGAGATTGCATTATGACCAAGCTATTAAAATCTACTCTGGGCTATGTAGGGGTCTTTTTGCTCACTCTTGCTCTCCCTGTGACAGCGCAACAAACCGGTGAAACCGGGGGCAGTTACGGCAGCGACCCCGGTGGGTCGCCGACGGGTCGCTCACCAGCCACCCAGGTCACATCTGTACCGCAGCTGGCGACCCGGTTATCAAAGATGAAAAGCCTGTGTGCCACCAGCGGCGGATATGTTGTTGATTGTCTAGCTGAGCGAATTGAAACTTTGGGGTTGGATGCTGCCAATATGAGCGGCCACACAGAACTAAAACAAATCTTGCAAGATACTGCGGAAGAACTGCGCCTTTTGGCCCGCGCAAATAGTGACAAAACCGCTCCCCGGGCCCGTATCAGCAGCAATGACGGACAGCGCTCCGCGCGCCCCCTGGTGGCGGTCACCCCCAATCGCCGCGCAAGTGTCCAAAGGCAGGCAATCACAATTCTCCAGGAAGCCGAGACAAAACTGCTGCGTTCATCGACGCAGTCCGCCGCGCGGGCCAGCCAATATCAGCAGGTGGCCGCGGCCTTGGGCTCAAACAAGGTTCTGCTACGCTCCTAAACCTTGGATCTCTGCCATTTTTACATTGAGGGCCGCCTAAAGGCGGCCTTCTGCGATCCAAGCGTCCAATTGTCGGCGGCTGATTTCAAAATGCATACTGTCCTCACGGCGGAAACCAGCACCCCAAACCCAGCCTTCTGCAAAGAAAAAATCCGCCATGATGGTCAGGCCCAGTTGGGTCTTCCCGTCGGTGAAATTATCCAACTGACCATCGATATTCAGATCAACTGCCAGGCCGTAACTATGGGTGGACAGTGAATTGGTTGTGCCGCGGATCCGCCGCACACAGAGCGCACCGGCCGTGTTGATACGGTTGTACAGATCGGGATCCGCTTGGCGGATATTCTCAAAAACCACTTTCAGGCTTTCGATTGCTGGGCGCAGCATACTGACGCGAATTGGTCCAACCTGTTCTGTCACCAGCTTTTCTTTCAGCTCTGGGTTGGTCATCGGCTGGCAGGTATCGTTCAAGGTTTCACGTGGGCGCCCCAGCCGCTCTGTGAGGTAGCGGCCGCCCGTCACTTGCAGGCCGCGATTGACGTTCACACGGTCCGCAATCAACACAACCTGGGCATAATCCAGATCTGCGCCCTCGGTTTGATCCCAGATCTCCCGCTCAGCTTCAGCCGAAGAGGCCGCAGGTGCCATCTGGCCGCCATTGCCCAGCGGCAGGCGCGTTACCTCTGTTTGTAGATCCGTCAGGCGCAGTTGCAGGTCTTCGATTTGCTGCCGCAGCATTTCAATTTCGATTCGGGCTGTAGAATCAACCGAGGCGCCCTGAAAATCCTCTTCGGACAGCATCCATTTTAGACCAATCCAAACAGCCGGGGCCAACATCAGCCCGATACAGATAATAACAGCCGGTAAAACCCGCATAACACCCTCTACTTAATACCCTCTCATTCAAGGCCGCGGAGACAGGCGAGTAAAGCCCTTTGTCCAGATTTATCAGATCAACTGACAAAATTCTTATTCCCATCCAGCCCATTGGCAGAACCGCTCATGTGGTATAGTCTTTTTTGGGTAATGTTTTCAGTATAGGGGACAAGTTATGGTCCGCGTCAGTATTATTGCCGCCTTTATGTGTTCTGCGCTGCTCCTGCCGACCTCTGGGCTCCATGCTCAGGTCAGCAGCGAAGGCCAATCTGTCGAAGAAATTACCAAAATTCTTCAACAACAAAAAACCCGTGGTTTGGTTATCGCCCCCAGCAGCGCTGCGGCCCCAGCGCCGCAAGCCTCGGATGCGCAGGAGACCACAACCGTGGCGACTGCGAATACCGATTATTCTCCGGTTGATCGCCAGTCACAGATTAACCTGCAGATCTCCTTCGATTTTGACAGCGCCACGTTGCGCGCAGATCAACAGCCCAAACTGGTCAATATGTGCGCCTCGATGCAGGCTCTGCAGGGGACGGTTTTCCAGATCATCGGTCATACGGACAGCTCTGGATCAGCGCGCTATAACGAGCGTCTGTCTTTGCTGCGCGCCCAGGAAGTGCGCCGACACCTGATCAGCACCTGCGGCATTGATGAAAACATGCTCAAGGCAATCGGTATGGGAGAGGCTGCCCCCTATAATTCGACCAATCCCCGAGCAGATGAAAACCGCCGGGTAGAATTCCAGGCTCTGGGCTAACCTGATGCCGTTAGCCCCGGCCCTATTGTGGCCTGAAGATGCGAGTCCTTCATGGAATGGTACAGCATTTATCGCTGTGCACTGGAACCGTGAAATCACCGCTATTTTAGACAAGGACAGGCTGCGATGATCGCATCTCATCCCAGTGATCTTTTTCAGCCAGGTGACTTGCTGAATAACACCTATCGCATTGAAATGCTTTTGGGTCGGGGCGGGACTTCAAACGTCTACAAGGCGCGTTCAGAGATTTCAGGAAACCTTGTCGCCATCAAGGTGCTAAAGCAGGAGTTTTCCGGGAACGAGGATTTTACCGTCCTGATGGCCCGCGAAGAAAACATCCGCGAAATTCGCCATGATGCCGTTGTGCGATATTCGGAAAACCACCGCACACCGGATGGCCATATCTATTTGTTGATGGATTATATCGACGGTCCCGGACTGGACAAAAAGCTGAAGCAGGGGCCGATGGAGGCTGCCGATCTGTTGGTTATCTGTCGGCGCGTCGCTGAGGGCCTGAAGGCCGCGCATGCCCGCAACATCGTTCACCGGGATCTAAGCCCAGATAATATTATCCTGCGCGATGGCGATCCTGCACAAGCCGTGATTATTGATTTTGGCATCGCCAAGGATACCAACCCCGGTGCCGAAACAATTGTGGGCAACGAATTCGCCGGTAAGTACTCCTATGCCGCGCCAGAACAGTTGTCAGGCAATACCGATGCCCGTGCCGATATCTATTCTCTGGGGGCGCTTTTGTTAGCCAACTTCCGGGGAGCCTCGCCTCAGCTGGGCGCGAACCCAATGGAGGTTGTTGAAAACAAACAAAAACCAGTAGATACGGAGGGGCTTCCTGCCCCCTTCAAGCAGCTTATCGAACGGATGTGTGACCCCAACCCGGACAGCCGCCTCGGCAGTGCGGCGGAGGTATTGGACTTTTTGGACCGCATCGAGAGTGATCCAAACGCAAGCGTTGAGGCGCGTCCAGTCGCGCCCTCGGACGAAGAGGCAACCATCATTGTCCCCAGTGCGGCTGCAGCTCCCAAAACCCCAGAAGCCCCCAAGGGCAGATCAATCAAGGAAGAGCCCAGCCGCAGCAAGGCCCCTCTCCTGGCCTTGGTGGCTGTGCTGGCACTCGCCCTTGCCGGGGCTGGCGCATTTTTCTCTGGCCTGCTGGATCCCATATTGGGTCCAAGCTATCCAGTGGCGCAGCCCTTTACTCTGATTGTTGAAAAAACCAAATCCGGGCCAAGCCGGGCCATTGGGAACATGCCGTCAGAAGACAGCCGCGAGAGGCTGACGGCCCTAGTGGATCAGGCTGACATCACCCTATCAAGCGGGGCCATTGTCGGCACCTGGGCTGACGATGTTCTGGCAACGCTTACACCCTTGTCGGATCTACAGCAGTGGCGGCTGACGGTCAGCGACAATCAGGCAAAGCTGAGTGGAATCACCAGCGATCCAGATCTGGCTGCCGCCCTCAATACCAGGTTCGAGGACGGTTTGCCCGGAGTTTTGGATGGCGTAGCCATCATCACCTACCGGCTGCCGGTCCTGGCCATATCAGAGGTCCGCGGCCTGGTCGGCGGATTTGAGGACTGCGGTCCGCTCCATGTGGGGCCCGGTTCTATCGGTGGCGGATTTGGCCCAGATGACACCATAACGGTAACCGGACGGCTTGCTGGATCCGAAGCACGTGTGCGGATGTTTGACGCCCTGAGCGACCTCGCCGAAACCCGCAAAATCGCCCTGGACCTCGAGATCCTGAACCCTTCCCTTTGCGTCGTCGAAGGCGCATTGCCAAAGGCCCCCGCCGGGGAGTTCGATGTTTATTTCAGCACCGGTAATGACGATACACCCAATCCTTCGGGCCGGTTCTTTGTCGGGGAGAACCCGGTTATCGATGTCACGATCCCGGCGTCGATCACATCGGGCTACCTGACGGTCTCCATTTTGGATGTCTCAGGAAACGTATTTCATCTGCTTCCCAATATCTCACGTCAGGAAAATTCGATCCCTGCCCTAAGAGAGGGCAGAACGGGCCAAATCTCTGTGCGCGTTGCCTATACTCTGGCAGAGTCAGCACTGAACGGTGGCCTAGCCTTCCGGGTTGATGACAGCACGCTCGGCAAAAGCCGCATTCTGGTGCTCCATTCTTCCGAGCCCCTGTTTGCAGGCCTGCGCCCCACCTCTGAAAGTGCCGTTGGCTTTGCAGAAGCCCTGAAAGAAAACAGCGCAAGTGATGCCAATCTGGTCCTGTCGATGGATAGCAAAATCCTGGAAACAGCCCTGCCCTAACCTCTGCCCAATGGCCGGGTCAAAGACACAGTGCTGCTCTGGGCTCCGCAGAACAGCATTTGCCTTTGCCTCTCTTGGCTGTTGCTAGCCAAGCAGAGCCTGATTCAGGTCTGAGATCAGATCATTGGCATCCTCAATCCCGATTGAGATCCGCAACAGGTTTTCGGGAATGCCAGTATGGGGCTCAATGGTGTAGCGATGTTCTACCAGGCTTTCGACCCCGCCAAGCGAGGTGGCGCGGTGAAACAGGTTCAGACGCCCCGCCACCGCCAAGGCTGCCTCACGGCCGCCCTTGACGAGAAACGACATCAAGAAGCCATAGCCCCCCGACATCTGTTGGCTGGCCAGCGCATGTCCTGCGTGACTGGGCAGGCCCGGATAAAGCACATCTTCGACCGCGGGGTGGCTGGCAAGAAACTCTGCCACCGCCATTGCATTTTCACACATCTTCTCCACCCGCAGCGGCAATGTCCGCATACTGCGCACCAGTAGCCAGGCTTCAAAGGGCCCCATTACCGCGCCGGCCTCGTTGCGGTCCATGCAGATCGCGTCCCAAAGCGGTGTGCGCTCGCGCGTGCTCAGCACGCCGCCCAAGACATCCGAATGCCCATTGATCACCTTGGTCGCCGAATGCATGACGATATCCGCCCCCATTTCCAGTGGGCGGGTCAGCAATGGTGTGGCGGCAGTGCTGTCCACAACCAGACTGGCTCCGGCGGTCTGCGCACAGGCCTTCGCGGCGTTGATATCAACAGTTTTCAGCCAGGGATTTGACGGCGTTTCAACAAACAAAAGCTGCGCCTGGCTGCTCGCACAAACTGCCTGCAGGGCCCCGATGTCGCTGGCATCAACTTCATGCAGAGCGATATCGCGGCGGGTGCAAAAATCGCGGATCCATTTTGTGGTGCCCCAATAGATACCTGACTGCACAATCACCGAACCGCCATTTGGCACGGTGCGAAACACCGCCGCGATGGCCGCCATGCCCGATGGAAACAACTGGGTATCCTCAGCGCCTTCTAGACGGGATAGGATTTCCTCACCCAGGCGCACCGCCTCATTATGGGACCGCAGATAGACGTTGCTTTCATTGACCAGCTGATAGTCACGGTCTCGCACAAATGTCGTCGAGGGCTGCAAGGGCGGCACAACGCCGCCGCTGGCCGCGTCTATTGTTCCAGCGGCTTGGGCCGCAATTGTCGCGGGTTTCAAATCATTGCGCTGCATATTATTAGCTCCCTGGCTGCGTTGCCCCATCTTTGAAGCGCACCAGCGCCAAGTTCAATCGCCTTTCACGCAAAAGCTGCAGCGGCCAAATTCCAGGCCGCACTTGTGGTCAATCAAAATGCATGTTCCTGTCCCTGGCACCAACGGCGCCCAAAGGAGAGCCAGCCTATGCCCGTAGAAATTCGCCAGGCCCAGCCACGGGACGCGACCGGCATTGCGCGCATTGCCAATTCAATGATCCGCGAAACACTGTTTACCTTCACTACTCGGGAGCGGCGACCTGAAGAAATCGCCCTGCGCCTGCGTGAGGACCCACGACCGTTTCTAGTGGCGGAGCTGGACGGGCGGCTTCTGGGCTTTGCCACCTACGGTGACTTCCGCACAGGGCCGGGGTATCGCCACACGCAGGAACACTCTATCCAGCTATTGCCCGACGCACAGGGCCATGGCTTGGGGCGGGCCCTAATGGCCAAGTTGGAAGATGCCGCCCGTGCCAGGGAGGTGCATGTCTTGGTGGCTGGCATCAGCAGCGCCAATCCCAAGGCCGTTGGATTTCACAGCGCCATAGGGTTCACTCAGACCGGCCTGATGTCCCAGGTTGGACGGAAATGGGATCAATGGCTGGACCTGATTCTGATGCAAAAACAGTTATAGCCCCCTGCCTGACTTTTAACTTAGCTGCGCCACCGCCCGCGTCAGTCGCGCCAGTGCCTCGCACAGCTCAGCGGTGCTGGTGGCATAGGAGATGCGGAAATAGGGCGACAGGCCAAAAGCCCGTCCTGGCACCATGGCAACATCGTGCTCTTCCAGGACATAGGCACAAAAATCAGCATCGGTTTGCAAAACTGAGCCTTCGGGAGTTCTACGCCCCAAAACACCCGCACAACTGGCAAAGGTGTAAAAGGCACCCTCGGGACGCGGACAGCTGATCCCGTCGATAGCGTTCAGCCCATCAACCACCAGATCACGACGGGCCTGAAAACTGGCGCGCCGCTCGCGCAGGATCTCTTGTGGCCCGTTCAGTGCCGCCTCCGCCGCCGCCTGCGACACCGAAGAGGCACAAGAGGTCGACTGCCCTTGAATCACCGCCATGGCGGCAATCAGAGCAGCTGGTCCACCGGCATAGCCAATACGCCAGCCAGTCATAGCGTAGGCTTTGGACACACCGTTGATGGTCAAGCAGCGCGATCTTAATCGTGGCTCAACCGCAGCCGGGGTGGCAAAATCAAACCCCGGGTAGGTGATGTGCTCATACATGTCATCGGCCATGAGCCAGACATGAGGATGCTGCAACAGCAGCTCCAGCAGGGGCGCATAGTCCTTTGCCGAATACGCCGCGCCAGATGGGTTGGAGGGAGAGTTGAACAAAACCCAGCGCGTGCGCGCTGTGAGTGCCTGTTGCAACTGCTCCGGTGTCATCCGAAAACCGGTCTCAGCACCGCAGGGCACCAGCACTGGCTTGCCGCCCGCCAGCGCAATTATATCCACATAAGAGGTCCAATAGGGCGCAGGCACAATCACCTCATCCCCCGGCTCAAGACTAGCCATGAAGGCATTGTAGAGCACCTGTTTGGCACCGGTAGAGACGATGATTTCATCCAGCCCGTAATCCAGATCATGGTCGCGGGCAAACTTGGCGCGGATCGCCTGCTTCAACGCAGGGGTACCGCCCAAGGCCGTGTATTTGGTTTCTCCCGCCCAGATGGCATCAACGGCCGCCTGTTTGATCGCGTCTGGCGTGTCGAAATCCGGCTCCCCAGCCCCCAATACGATCACCTCTCGCCCTTGACGCTTCAGCTCCGCAGCCCGTGCTCCGATCTGCAGGATCTCCGACACCTCAATGGCATCAATGCGGCTGGCCTTGCGAAAATCTGACATGGATGGGGTCCTCTAGCTGCAAGAACTGGCGCCCAGACTTACCGCCCGAAGCTCATCGTCGAACCTACGCTGGGCAGGCTTGCAGAATACTCCTCAAATCGGACCTCACTCATTCCGCAACTGCATGAATGCGTGCCAACAGGTGCCCAGTTGAGCAGATAAGCTAGCCGGTTCTCTGCCGTAGCTGTCGCGTTATCCAGGTCTCAAATTTGCGCACAGCCTCTGGCGCAGCCCCATGTGGGCGGGTCAGATAGTAGCGTTTACTCGACCTAAGCACCGGCCCCGGCAGTTGTACCAAAGTGCCTGCATCCAGCTCAGCCGCCACCATATCAAAGGGCACAATCGCCGCGCCCAGCCCCACAGTGGCCGCGCCGATCACCATGGAATACTGATCGAAATAGCGCCCATCCTGGCGCGGCTGACCAGTAATCTCAGCCGCAAGGAACCAATCCGCCCAGGCGTCACTGCGACTTTCCAGATGCACCAATGGCACATCTGTCAGCTTGGTCACATTCCCCAAGTCATGACTGGCAAATAACCTTGGAGCGGCAATCGGCACCATCTGTTCGCCAAACAGCTCCACCATGCGGGCACCGGGCCAGTTGTCACGCCCATAGTGAATCGCGAGGTCAAAGGGATCACGGGCAAAATCAAAGGGCTCCAGCCGGGTCGACAGGCTCAGCTCGATCTCCGGGTATCGCGCGAAAAAGTCTGGCAGGCGCGGGATAAGCCAGCGATTAGCAAAGGTTGGCAGCACCGCAATGCGCAGTGCACTACGCCCGGCCCCAGCTGCCACCGCCTTTTGTACTGAATTGCGCAGCGCCCCAAGATCCTGGGCCAGGTCTGCCGCGAGGCTGGCACCAGCTGCAGTCAACACCACACCGCGTCCCACCCGCTGAAACAGAGCAAAGCCAAGATCCGCCTCCAGCTCCTTGACCTTCTTACTGACAGCACTTTGGGTCAGGCCAATTTCTTCACCCGCTGCTGTAAAGCTCTGGTGACGTGCAGCACTTTCAAAGCACCGCAGATGTGTGAGGCTCGGCAAACGCATATCAGCACTCCTCTGCTTTGATTTGATTCAGCAACCAATCTCGAAACTGCATAAGCGGATAGTCATCGGCGTGTTCCGCTGGCCAGACCAGGAAGTATTCTCCCAATGTGACCGGCGCTCCGCTGATAGCCAGTTGCAAGCGACCTGCAGCGATCTCCCCTTCTGCCAGGAAGGTCGGCAACAGGGCGATCCCCAGCCCATGCACCGCCGCCTGTGTCATGGCTGAAGACTGGTCAAACAGCATGCCCTGTAACCGCGCTGCTTCCACATCATGCAGGCCAAACCACTGCTCCCAACTGTCGGGATGCGTTTCCAGGTGCAGCAGGGGATAGTCCAGCAGATCCTGTGGCCGGTGCAGGGGGCTGGGCAAAAGGTCTGGCGCACAAACCGGCAGCACATGTTTGGGCATCAGAGGAAGGTATTGCACCCCTGGCCAGTCACGGGTGCCATAGTGAATGGCCGCCTGCGCAGTGCCTGCCTCAAAACTGAAAGGCAGGTTGTGGGTCTGCAAATTGACAGTGATACCCGGATGCTGACCGACAAAACCTTTGAGCCGGGGCGCCAACCAATGCAGCCCAAAGGAGGCCAGAATCGACAGATTGAGGCTACCCCCATCGGGGTTCGCCCGAAGCTTGATCGAGGCCCGCGCCAATCGCGACAGGATGGCGCGAGCTTCCTTGGCATAGTTCGCCCCGCCCGGAGTAAGCTGCATCCGCATCTGGTCGCGCGCAATCAGATCGACCTCCATCTGCTGTTCCAACTGCTTTAACTGACGGCTGATAGCACTTTGCGTAAGGTTGAGATCTTCTGCCGCTGCCGAAGCACTCCCGAGGCGGTCCACAGCCTCCAGTGCGAGCAGGGAGGAGATAGAGGGCAAGAACCGACGGGGTGCTATCATATAACCTTACCTCATAGCTTTAGGATTTAGTATCATGTGCATTCTGCAATTTGTCGTGTAATTTATAGAAAAGTGCCGTGAGTTGCCAGACAATAACCCCGCAATGAGCTCATGGCTTGATAGATCCCCTGAAAGGATAACCCATGCCTCATACCCAGATTCTTGCCGCTGCCGGTTTCACCAAAGACGCGCTGACCGGCGGCAGTCTCAGTGTCAAAACCCCGGTTGATGGCAGCGAGATCGCCTGTATCCCCATGCACAGCCTGAAAGATGCAGAGGCGAAGATCGCAAAGGCCAAAGTCGCCTTCAAATCCTGGCGGCTTGTCCCCGCCCCCCGTCGTGGCGAGCTGGTGCGTCTGCTGGGCGAAGAGCTGCGCCGGGAGAAAGAAAACCTCGGGCGCCTGGTGACGCTGGAGTGCGGCAAGATCTATCAGGAAGGTCTGGGCGAAGTGCAGGAGATGATCGACATCTGTGATTTCGCAGTCGGCCTGTCGCGTCAGCTTTATGGCCTGACCATCGCCTCCGAACGCCCCGGCCACGCCATGCGAGAAACCTGGCACCCGATGGGAACCTGCGGCGTGATCACCGCTTTTAACTTCCCCGTAGCACCCTGGTGCTGGAACGCCGCACTGGCACTGGTCTGTGGCGATCCGGTGATTTGGAAACCTTCGGAAAAGACGCCGCTGACCGCCCTTGCCGTGCAGAAAATCTGTGACCGGGTCACCGCGCAATTCGGCGAAGATGCGCCCGACGGTCTGATCCAGACCCTGATCGGCGAACGCGATCTGGGCGAAGCCCTGACGGCCTCCAAGGATGTGGCGATCATTTCTGCAACCGGGTCGGTGCCCATGGGCAAGGCTGTGGCGCAGGATATGTCCCAGCGACTGGGCCGCACCATTCTGGAACTTGGCGGCAATAACGCGATGATCGTAGCCACCTCGGCCGATCTGGAAATGGCCCTGCGCGCCATTGTGTTCTCAGCCGTGGGCACCGCCGGTCAGCGCTGCACTTCGCTGCGTCGTCTGATTGTCCATGCCGACATCTATGACGCGCTGATCCCGCGCTTGATCAAGGCCTATGCCGGCCTGCCCATTGGCGATCCTCTGGTCGATGGCACTTTGGTGGGACCTCTGATTGACGAACAGGCCTTACAAACAATGGATCGCGCCTTGACCCAGGCCAAGGCAGAAGGAGGCAGGGTTCATGGCGGCGGCCAGGCCCTAACCGATAGCCACGCTGCTGCCGCCTATGTGCATCCGGCCATTGTCGAGATGCCCGCGCAATCGGCGATCATGCACACCGAGACCTTTGCCCCGATCCTCTATGTGGTGAAATATCACGATCTGGATCAAGCGATTGAGCTACAGAACGAAGTCCCGCAAGGGCTGAGCTCCTGCATCTTCTCGACGGATCTGCGTGAGAGTGAATATTTCCTCTCGGCAGCCGGGTCTGATTGCGGTATCGCCAATGTCAACATCGGCCCCTCAGGCGCCGAAATCGGTGGCGCCTTTGGCGGTGAAAAGGAAACTGGCGGTGGACGGGAAAGTGGCTCTGACGCCTGGAAAGGCTATATGCGCCGCCAGACCAATACCGTGAACTACTCGCGGGAACTACCGCTTGCACAGGGAATAAAATTTGACATCTGACCTGACCACGAGCCTCTGGCATCAGACCTGCCAGGAAAACCCCGCCTCCTCGGTTCTGACCGGGGAGGTCACGGCAGATCTGGTCGTCATTGGCGGTGGCTATACCGGGTGCTCTGCCGCCCTAAAGGCAGCCGAGATGGGGGCCTCTGTCTGCCTGATTGAGGCGGAGGTCTTTGGTCATGGTGGATCTGGGCGAAATGTTGGCTTGGTCAATGCAGGGCTGTGGCTGCCGCCAGAAGACATCAATACCCGCCTTGGTCCCGTAAAGGGCAACGCCCTGTCCCAGGCACTGGGGAAGGCGCCAGACCTGGTCTATGGGCTGATCGAACGACATGGCATTTCATGCGAGCCCGTGCGCAATGGCACCCTGCACTGCGCCCATGCACCCAGCGGCATGCAGGATCTACAGCGCCGCGCCGATCAATTGCAGTCCATTGGCGCGCCGGTTCGGTTGCTGGATGCGGCCCAGGCACAGAGCCGCGTTGGTTCAAAGGCCATCCACGGGGCCCTGTTCGATCCACGCGCAGGCACCATCCAACCCTTGGGCTTTGCGCGTGGCCTTGCCCGCGCCGCAACCGCAGCAGGGGCCCAACTGTATGATCAAACTCCAGCCACAGCCATCAACCGCAACAACGGCCACTGGCAAGTCACCACCCCCAAGGGCAGCATCCGCGCCAAGTATTTGGTCATGGCCACCAATGGCTATGCGCGCGCGATCACTGGCTATGACGCGCCTGTGATTGTGCCTGTGCACTATTTCCAGGGCGCCACCGCGCCACTTAGCCCGGCGCAACAAGCGCAGATTCTGCCGGGCCTCGAAGGCTGCTGGGACTCCGCCCTGGTGATGTCCTCCTGGCGCATGGATCAACAGGGCCGATTGATCATCGGCGCCATGGGCGCCTTGGACCATTTTGGCAGCAGCATTCACCAGAGCTGGCTCACAAGGAAAATGGCTGCCGTTTTCCCAGCGCTTACTGGTGCAAAATTTGAAAGCCAGTGGTTTGGCCGCATCGCTATGACCCAGGAGTATTTGCCCAAGGTTGGCAAGCTGGAAGATGGCTATGTTAGTTTTGGATATTCAGGGCGCGGTATAGGGCCTGGCACGTTGTTTGGTCACAAGATCGCGGAGGCGCTGATTTCCGGCGATGAGAGCCTGCTGCCATTGCCCGCAAGCACCGGACACAGCCTGCCCTTTGCCAGGCTTCGCGGGGCCTATTATGAAGCAGGCGCAACGCTGACCCATCTCGTCAAGGACAGGATATAAAGCAAAAAAGGGTCAGAATAGCTTCTGACCCTTTGCGTTTTTAGGTTTGAACTCAAACCCCTACTCAGTGGCATTCCGCCATGGCTGCGCCTAGTTCTTTCAGCAGTGACAAATAGAAACCACTGCCAAGCTCCAGACCTGTTCCCAGTGGATCAATGACAACGGTTTGAGCGCCGCTTCCCTCTAGCACAGTTGCTACCAGTTCCGGATTGAACTGCGGTTCTGAGAAGACACAAGAGACCTGCTTTTCCTTCACCACCTGCTGAATTTCCGCGATACGCGCAGGGCTTGGATCGGCGGCATCACCCAGAGAGATCGCACCTGCGGCCTGAAGGTCAAAGCTGTGCTCAAAATACTGATAGGCATCGTGGAACACCACGAAGCCACCCTCGCGCACTTTCCCAAGGCTAGCCATGATTTCTACTTTAGCCTCTTTGATTTCCAACTTCCCAGCCGCAGCATTGGCGGCATAGGTCGCGGCGTTTTCGGCGTCATGCTCCGACAGTTCAGCTGCAATCACATCAAGCCAGAGCATCGCGTTTTCAGGTGCCAACCAGGCATGGGGATCCATTCCCTCATGGCCTTCGTGGTCGTGTCCCGCGTGATCTTCATCGTGGCCTTCTTCGTGCTCATCTTCATGGGCATGCCCCGCCTCAGCGTGATCCGCGTGGTCATGACCTTCATGGTTGCCATGGTCATCGTGGTCATGACCTTCGTGGTCGTCGTGGTCACCATGGTCATGACCTTTGTGGTCGTCGTGGTCACCATGGTCATCGTGATCGCCATGATCATGGGCCTCAAACCCAACGCCCTCACGGAAGGGAAGCGCCAGACCGCCTTCAAGCTCCAACAACTCGATCACATGGGCATCTTTGGCCAGCTCATCCACGGCGCCCTCCAACCAAGGTGTAAGCGCCTCGCCCATCCAAAAAACGACATCCGCCTGCGACAGCGCGAGGGCCTCAGAAGGGCGCATGGAATGATGATGTGGTGAGGCACCCGCCGGCACCACCAAGCTCGGCTCACCCAGCCCCTGCATAACCCGCGCCACCAGGCCATGTACTGGCGTGATATCGGTTGCAACCTTTGGCACATCGGCCAGAGAAACGCCTGCCAACCCCATAAGGGCAGCAACGGAAGTCAGAGGAGTCTTTAGCATTGGAGCTCTCATGTAATTTTATAACACCTCACGACTTGTTAAACGTCATACCATAACATATCAAGTGCCAAGATCATCAGAGGCTAGGCGACGCCCCTCTCAGCGGAGACCCAAGACCATGGATTCCATCGGGTTTGAAACTCATGACCACGCAAGCTGCATTGCTGACTGCATTGAAACAGCCGATGCCCAATGCAAAGCGCAGGGGCTGCAGTTTACCCCCGTGCGCAAACGGGTTTTGGAAATCTTGCTGCAAGAACACCGGGCGCTCGGGGCCTATGAAATCCTAGACCGTCTGCGCGAAGAGGGCCTTGGCTCACAGCCGCCTATTGCCTATCGCGCGCTGGACTTTCTGGTGAGCAACGGGTTTGCCCACAAGATCGAACGTCTGAATGCCTTTATTGCCTGCACCCATCCCGGCGAGGATCACGCCCCAGTGTTCATGATCTGCCGGATGTGCAAATCAGTGGCCGAAGCTCAGGCGGTGCCGACCAACGGTCAGCTCGGTCAGGCCGCACGCGACGCTGGGTTTCAAATCGAACGCACGGTAGTCGAGGCCGAAGGTCTCTGCCCAAAATGCCAAGAATCCGCCAATAAATGCAACTGATCTCCCTACAGGATCTCTCTGTCAGCTATGGCGGCAATACAGTTTTGTCGCATGTGACTGTCGGCATCTCACCTGGTGAGATCGTCACGATTGTTGGTCCCAATGGGTCTGGTAAATCCACCCTGCTGCGCAGCGTCATAGGGGCACAGCTACCGAGCCAGGGCAAGGTGATCCGCAGCCCGGGTCTGCGCATTGGCTATGTTCCACAAAAATTGCATATCGACCCAACCCTGCCAATGACAGTGCGTCGCTTTCTCAGCCTACCAGACAAAGTGTCAAACCAGCAGGCCAGAGAGGCATTGGAACAGGCGGGTGCCGGGCAACTGTCCAGTCGCCAGATGGTTGATCTTTCCGGCGGGCAGTTTCAACGGGTGTTGCTTGCGCGTGCCCTGCTGTGCAAACCGCAGCTCTTGATCCTGGACGAAGCCACCCAGGGGCTGGACCAACCGGGATCCGCCGCCTTTTATCAACAGATCGAAATCCTGCGCCAAACCTTGGGATGCGCCATTTTGATGGTCAGCCATGAGCTGCATGTGGTGATGGCAGCCTCAGACCGCGTGATTTGTCTGAACGGTCATATCTGCTGTGAGGGGGAGCCTGAACATGTGGCCTCGGCGCCAGAGTATCGCGCCCTGTTTGGCAGCGGCACCCAGGGGGCCCTGGCCTTGTATCGCCACGAACACAATCACAGCCATGACCATAGTTGTGGCCATGATCACGGCAAAGAACTCGCCGGGTCCCACAGCCCACATGTCACGCAAGAGGCCCGAGGATGATCACTCTGTTCGACAGTTTTCTGGTCCGCGCGGCCTTTGCGGGAACCGGTGTCGCCGTCGCAGCCGCCCCCTTGGGGTGCTTTGTGATCTGGCGCCGTATGGCCTATTTTGGCGATGCAACGGCCCATGCTTCGATTCTGGGCGTTGCATTGGCACTGGGGTTTCAGGTGCCGATCTTTGCCGGGGTTCTGATCATTGCCTTGTTGATGGCCACCGCTGTTTCCGGCCTGAGCGGCCGGGGCTTTGCCATGGATACGCTTCTGGGGGTGCTGGCGCATTCCTCGCTGGCCTTTGGTCTGGTCGCGGTCTCCTTTCTGCAGGGTATCCGCATTGATTTGATGGCCTATCTGTTTGGCGACATCCTGGCGGTAAGCCGAATAGATCTGGCAGTGATCTGGGGGGGGGCATCGCTGGTACTGCTGATGCTTTGGGCCAGATGGTCTGCTTTGCTAACGGCCACTCTCAGCCCCGATTTGGCCTATGCGGCGGGGATCAACCCCAAGCGCGAACAGCTGGTTTTGACCATTGCCCTGGCTCTGGTTGTGGCCGTTGCCATCAAGGTGGTGGGTGTTTTGCTGATTTCCGCCCTGCTGCTTGTCCCTGCGGCTGCCGCACGCCCCTTTGCCGCCACGCCAGAGCGCATGGCTGCCATCGCCGCCGGGATCGGAGCTCTGTCTGCGCTTGCTGGCCTGCAGCTGTCTTTTGTGCTCGACACCCCGACCGGGCCAACAATTGTCTGCGTTGCGGCGGTGCTCTTTGCGCTAACCAATCTCGGCGGCATCATTTATCGCCAAATGGTCACAGCAGCAGAAAGCCCGCGGTAAATGCACCAGATTCTGATCAGGTACGGCGCGTTCTAATGTCAACTGGCGGATCGTCGGCTACCTCAGTCCATTTGTGAAGGGCCGCAATCAAGGCCTTCTTGTTGATTGGCTTACTCAGGAAATCATCCATGCCCGCGCGCAGGCATTTGTCACGATGTGACTCCATCACATTGGCCGTCAGTGCGATAATGTGGCAGCGCCCAGAGCGGCCGGCCCGTTCGATCTCTCGGATTTTCACCGTAGCCTCGACCCCGTCCATCACCGGCATCATCATATCCATCAAAATGATATCCGGCTGAACCTCTTTAAAACGCTCGACGGCCTCAACCCCGTTAGCAGCAATGGTGATCTCAAACCCAGCATCCTTGAGCATTCGGGTCACTACCAATTGGTTGGTTCTGTTGTCCTCAGCGATCAGCAATTTGACAAGATTGGAGATTTGGTAGGTCGCCTGGCTAGACTGAGGCGGGCTGAGCGGCTGTTTCTCAAGATGAAGAGCCCGCCGCAGAACCTGCTTTAGTTGCGCAACCCGCAGAGGTTTTTGCGCTATTTCACAGTCTTGCAACGCGTTCGGATCTGACCGATCTAAAGCATGATCAACCGCTGACAGCACAACAATTGGAGATGTGGCGTAAGCAGGGATTGCCCGAATGCGCTGCGCCAACTCGCAGCCGTCTGTCTGGGGCATCTGGTAGTCCAGAATGAAAAAATCTACAGACCGCCCTTCCCGCCTCAGGTCTGAAATCCGCTCCAAAGCCTGAATTGCGCTCCCAGCCTCAAGACACTCTACACCCCAGGCCTGCAGCCGTTCAGTCAGAACGGCTCGGTTCAACTCCAAATCATCTACAATAAGTCCCGTCAGCCCCTGGAAAACTGAAGTGTTTACTTTGATTTCTCCAACTCGTTCTGCTCTTGGCAGGGCCAGCTGCACGGTAAAGGCAGAGCCTTCCCCCGCCTTGGAGGCCACCGCCACCTCCCCCCCCATCAGAGCAAGAAGACGCGCGGAAATGGCCAGTCCCAGGCCAGTCCCTTCGAAACTGCGTGTTGCGCCACTGTCCACCTGTTCAAAGGCACTAAAAACCGCATCAAGACGGTTTGCCGGAATTCCAATCCCTGTGTCGGTCACCTTGATCGTCAGACCGTAGACCTCGGAGTTTTTGTCACCCGAAACATCAACATGAACATAACCAACGTCCGTAAACTTCACCGCATTGCCAATAATATTGGTGACAACCTGACGGACCCGGCCAACATCTCCCTCAAAAAACTCTGGCAAGTTTGGGTTATAGCGTAGAACTATCTCGACCCCTTTTGCATTGGCCCTGGGAGAGAGCAACGTGACCACGTCTTCGATCGCGGTCAACAGGTTGAACGGCGCCAGGTTTAACTCCACCTTGCCGGCTTCGATCTTGGAGAAGTTGAGAATATCATTGATAATTGTCAGTAGTGCAGTACCGGATTTTGATATCGTTTCTGCATAGATCTGTTGATCCTCGTCCAGATCGGTTTCCATGATCAGATCTGCCATACCAATCACACCATTCATAGGCGTGCGGATCTCATGGCTCATATTGGCAAGGAAATCCGATTTGGCCTGATTGGCAATATCTGCGTCCTCACAGGCCCGTTCCAGCGCCGCTTCGCGCTCATCGCGCTCGACAAAGGTATCTTCTAGCACGCCAACGGAAAAGTTGAGTGCCCAGAACTCACGCGAGGCATACCAAGGTAATTTCCTCACCTGCCCCTGCACCCCAGAGAGCGCGTCCGACATACGGTCATGGATGGTTTTCAGCGGCTGCAGTGCCAGCATGTTGAGCAAGAGCAGCATAAGCGCAGATAGCCCTACGACGGCAAGAACGGTCCACATGATCGTAAATTGCACTCGATCTTGGACAAGAGCCTGCCCTTCCCGCAGCGACCACTGCACCACCATGGTTCCAAACTTAAACCCTTCCAATTCAACAGGTTGCTCGTAGGTAACTGTATCTTCTTGTGCGATAATTTGGCGCCGACTGACAGACGCAATCACGAGTCCGTCATTGTTCAGTATCTGGATGGAGAGGATTTTGGGTACCCGGGCCAAGGTCTCGTAGAGACCCGTTTCCAGGACTGGTACGTCTTCCACAATGATCGATTCAAGCATCAAGCCGCCAACCAATGAAATCGTCAGTCCCGCCTGTTCAGCCAATTCATCGCGTGACCGATCGCTCTCATACCGCCGGGCAACAGCCCCCACAACCAAGGCAACCAAAAAGGCTGCCAGAGACAGCGATAGGATAATCTGAAACAGGATTCCGGTGCGTTTCATTTCTCTGTTCTTTCAGCGCTAAAAGCTGCGACTTTGCTCGATGGCCTCGCGGATCAAATCAAAATCTGCATCACCGCTCGGCAAGAAACCATGGTTAGAAATACGCCGGGCGATCTCTGCGTTCCCTGGTGCCAGCATGACCTCCCGAATCGCCTGAAATATCTCCACATCTAAATCAGCAGAGGCCAGCCAAGGGTTTGTCACATTCTCAAATGAGACCAGAACCCGGATCGGAACACCCTTGGCAACAAGTGCCCTAAAAGTGCTCTGCCTTAAGGCCCCCGCAGTAAATTTCCTGGCTCCGACCGCCTCACCAACCAGATCATGCCGCCCCAAATAAGAAAACCCCTGTAAATCCACACTTGTAATCCCAGCGTCCATAAGCTGTGCCTGCGCCAAGTACCGTCCAGTTGTTGACAACTCATCCCCAAAGGCAAAGGTCACGCCGGCCAGCTCCTTCAAGGACCGAATGGGACTGTCGTGATGCACTACAATCAGCCCTGTAAAGCGCTTCCTGCCCTTTTTCGTCTCAATCGCGACGATACGGATTTTGGGATTGAGCTGCTTGGCCCTGACATAGGATGCCGGGCCAAAGCGGGCCAAATCCACCTCACCATCTGCCAGCTGGCGCACGGCTTCGGCGTAGTCCTTGGAGATTGACATCTTGAACGTGACAGTTTCCCCAAGCCGCTCGGACAGGCGCTTTTCCAAGAAGGCCAAAAAGGGGCGATATTGACGCACGGTTTCGGTGGGCTTGTCCGCGGCATAGGACCCAAAAGTCAGAGAGATTTCAGCACGCGCCTCACGGGGATAAATAGGCAAAAGTATCAGGGCAATTAGCAAAACACCGCCGCAGAGACGCCGGCATTTCGAGACGAACGCGGAAACGCGGCTTTCCGTTTGTTTCATGTGTGAACCTCCAAACCAATTTACTTTATCTCGGACCGCCAACCGCAACCAAGCACTGCAATTTTCACGTTAATATCCTCGCACTCCTTTAAGAGAATTAAAATGAGACTATTGAGTTTCACTGTCACTTAACGGATCTGCGTCATTTTGAGTGTCCTTTTTCACAACCCCCACATTCATAGGCGCATTGTCAGAAAAACAAATGTTTGGGATTTCGCCCGGAGAAATCATATGGTTCTATCGCTTCATGGATCCACATCTTGACCCGAAACAAACCACCCGTCTGATCGCTGCCCTAAAGGTGCAAATCTCGCAGATGCCTGCCAAGCTGGCGCAGGCAGCCAAATACATCATAGACAACCCAAGCAGCTTTGCACTGGATCCTGTCCGTGACACCGCGCGAAAGGCACAGATCAGCGCAAATAGCTTTGTGCGCCTCGCAGACCGGCTTGGGTATGACAGCTTTGAATCCCTACGCCGTCCCTTCCGCGATGCGCTGATCACCACCAGCGAAAGCAACCTAGGGGCGGATTGGATCGCGCAGATGGCGGAGCGAGGACCTGCGGCAGCCCAGCAGGCGCGCATGGTGCAGGGTGAGCTAAACATTGTCTCTCGGTCGCTGCGGCAGATGGGGGCTGAACGCACCGAAGCGATTGTTAAGACCCTACAGGAAGCTAAGCACTGCTATGTGACGGGAAGTCGCGCCAGCTATGCGCTGGCCTATTATTTTCACTACGTGGCCCGCATGGCGCTGCCCACGATTGATCTGGTGCCCCGCCACATTGGCACCACCCTGGATGATCTGATTGGGCTCGGGCCCAAGGACTGCCTGATCGCCATCACCTTCGCCCCCTATTCAACCGGCACTATCCAAGCCCTGCGTCAAGCCCGCAGGCTTGGTGCCCAAATTGTGCTGATTTCAGACAGCGAGGTTATCGCGCCCGGCGTAGACGCCGATCATGTGCTCCCAGTAACCACTGCTTCTGCACATCCCTTTGGCGCCTATGGTGGGGCAATGGCAGTGCTTGATTGTCTGCTGTCCCATCTGATTGAGGCCGGCGGCGCCGAGGCACGTCAGCGCATAGAGGCCTATGAGGCCCTAAGACAGGACAGTGGCGCCTATTGGACAGGCTCTAAACTGCCACAGATCCGCAGTTAAGCAGATCTGCGGCGGGGCATGAATTCAAAACCGCAAGGACAGGCAGGACATGCCACCATCCAGTTTGGCACAGTCAGCATTGTCGATCTGCACCACTTCAAAACCGGCCTTATCCAGCATCTCTGCCGTGCGCGGGAATCCCGCAGGGCACAGCACTAGGTTATTGAAGCGAATGGCATTGGCTGCGGCCTCTTCCCCCTCTGCTACATCCAGAATTCTGTAACCCTCAAAACAGCCCGAAGCCGATAGGCGCTTGGTCGACAAGATGGTGTCACCATCCATCAGCGAACAATCCGTCTTGAAGTGCAAAACACCGGGGGGGGTGAAAACCTCGCGCAGGCTGTGCCCCCATTCCGCAACTATCTCCGCCAGTTCGGCGACGCCCGCTGCATCAGTCCGGTCCGAGCGACCAACCAGCACTTCGCGCCCTGTGACAAGGATATCGCCGCCCTCAATATGGCCGGGGCCGCTGATTTCGCGGACATCGGCGTAGCACTGCCGCAGGGTAGGCGCCATCTCGGCCACTTCCCCCATACGCGACGGGGCACCAGGGCGCATCAGTACTGCCCCCTGTGGCAGGCAAAGCGCGGTGTCCTCTACAAAAACCGCATCTGGAAAAGCCTCCAACGGTTCCAACTCGATCACCTCTGCGCCGGTGCTTTTGAGCGCCGCCACATATTGCGCATGGGCGGCCAGCATGCCGGTCAGGCTGGGTGTGCCCATATCGGTGGCGCGCAACCCGTCAATGACACTGGCCGCAGGACGACGGGTAACAGCGCGGGAGAATTCAAAACTTGGGTTCTTCATCAGCTTAATCCTTAGCTGGCGCAAAGACAGGCGCAGTAATTTCAACGATTCTAGGCCCTTGGCCCTGATTCTTCGCAATGGCCGCAGATACCTCTGCGGGGTCTGTTGTCACCGTGACATGGGGGATCCCAAAGGACTGGGCAGTACCTGCAAAACTTGGGGGGGTTGGATCGCAGCCGATAACTTCGACCCCTACATCCTCCATCGAGGTGGCGATTTCGCGGTACCCCTGATTGTTCCAAATCACAAAGGTGATGGAAAGGTTCTCGTCCACCGCCGTCATGATCTCAGGCAGAGAGAACTGCGCACCACCATCGCCAACGATGCAGATAACAGGCGTATCAGGGGCAGCAATCGCAGCGCCAATGGCAGCAGGAATGCCATAGCCAAGTGCACCATAGCCCGTAGCGGCATTGAACCAGCCACCTGGCCGATCGTGATCATAATAGAGATTGCCTGCATAGATCGGCTGGGTGGAATCCCCCACCATCAGACTGCCTGGCATGGCGTCCCGCATGGCCCACAAAAAGGCAACCTGCCCCCGGTAGTCTGCACCAATTTCCTGCAGCGCAGCCGCGCGGGTTTCTGCAGCTCTGATCTCCCCATCTGTGCCCACGCAGTCTGCCGGCAGGGCCGCCAGCAGATCTGTTGCAAAGGCAACCGCATCGGTCTGGATCGGAACCAAAGCCGGGTGACGGGACAGTTGCTGATCACAGATATCGACCCGGATCAATTGCTGCATCTGTGGCCACTCACCCGTGGCATACATGTCGTAATCTGTGGGGCCAAATTCCGTTCCCAACGCCAGAACAACATCGGCTCCCTCAATCAACGCGCGCACCGAAACGAGACTCGGGCTGGCTGGCACACCCAGAGCATGTTGATACATCAGCCCCCGGCCATTTGCGGTTTGTACAACTGGCGCATCCAGTCGTTCCGCCAGCGCCTGAAGTGCCCCCCCTGCCCGTTTGGCGCCACCACCTACCAGAATAACCGGGTGCTTTGCCTGTGCCAAAAGCCGCGCGGCCTCCTGCAGCTGCGCGGCCTTCACAGGGGCGGGCTCAGCCACCGCCGGCATCGAGAGATCCATTGCAGCACCACCCGCAACATCCAGCGGGATCTGAATATGGGTTGGGCCCGGCCGACCGGAGGTAAAGGGCGCAAAAGCCTTGTTTAGAGCCGGATTCAGCTCCTCTGCCTTGGCAATATGCTCTGAGGTCAGGGCAACTGTTTGGGCCAGCGCATGTTGGTTTGGCAGCTCATGCAGATGCCCCATGCCCTTGCCCAGGTTCGCCTGGGCATTGACGCCTGAAACCACCAGCATCGGCACCGAATCTGCGCGCGCCTGTGCCATTGGCGTCAGCACATTGGTCAGCCCCGGCCCGGTGATGACAAAGGCCACACCTGGCTTGCCAGACACTCGCGCATAGCCATCGGCCATAAAGCCCGCCCCCTGTTCATGGCGCGGTGTCACGTGGCGCAAGCCTGAGGCCGCAACCCCGCGATAGAGCTCAACCGTATGCACACCGGGGATACCAAACACACACGAAACGTCGCGCGCCTTCAACCCGTCAACCAGAGCCTCTCCAATGGTCTTTACCGGATCGCTCATGCTGCCCCCTTTACCAGTTCTTGTGCGTGAGAAATCAATCGCGTGAGGGCAGTCTCGAACTCAGCGTCATCAATTGTCAAAGCCACACGGACCCAGGAGGTCAGGCTCTCACTGAAAGCGGAACCCGGCATCACCGCGACGCCATGGTCCAGCAGATCCCATGCATAATCATCACCGGTCATGCCCGTTGCAGCAACATTGATCATCGCAAACATACCCGCTTCGGGCCGATGCACCTGCAGGGCGGTTTCCGTTTCAACCCGTTCCGACAGCAGCCGGGCACGGCGACTGAAACGAGTACACATCCCGGCAGAAACAGAAGAGCCCTCGCGGAGAGCCAGTTCAGTCATATCGGCAATAAAGGGTTGGTTCCCAAAGAGCATGGTTTCAGAAAAAGGCAGCAGAGCATCACAAAAAGCCTTGGAGCCAACGCACCAGCCACTGCGAAACCCCGGAGAGGCGTGGGATTTTGAGATTGATGAGACCGCAATAACCCGATCAGCATACTCCGCAAGCGACAGTGGAGAGGCAAACTCCGAGCCTTCAAAAACCAGTTGCTCATAGACTTCATCCGAAATGATCCAGAAATCATGGGCCTGGGCCAACTCGCACAGTTCCAACAGTTCTGATCTACCCAAGATGGCACCAGTAGGATTATGTGGACTGGTGAGCAAAAGCGCGCGGGTTCGCGGCGTGATCCGATCAGCCACATCGGCAGCCTGCATGCGGAAGCCGTTTTCCGGGCTCAGCGGCACTGGCACCATGGTGGCCCCTGTGGCGGCCACTACACCCTCATAGGTGGCGTACATGGGGTCTCCGACCAGAACCTCGTCCCCATGCTGTGCTACCCCTATCATCGCCGCAAAAAGAGCCGTCTGGGTGCCGGGGAAACACAGGAAATTGTCCGGCTCGAACTCTCGCCCACGGCTGGCGGAATAGTTTTCTGCAAGCGCACGACGCAGATTGATTTCGCCCCGCCCATCGGAATAACCCGTGCGCCCGGCCCGCATCGAGGAAATGGAGCGCTCCATCAATTCTGTCGGCACCGGAACATCGGGCTCGCCAATGGTCATTTCAATAATATCCGCGCCAGCCGCGGTGCGATCGCGCGCAGCCAGGTGGAGATCCCATTTGGCACCACCAAGGGAAGCCAATCGTGCAGTAACATCCGTGGTTTTCATCTTTCCCACCCATCAAAAAACAGGTCCTAAGGTGTCTTTGCCGTGACAGGCAGGTCGGCACATAATAGGAATCCTGTGAGATCAAGTAATTATTCATTTGTATAATTACTTGATCTCAGATTTTCAGCAAGTCCAAAATCAAAGAGATCTGTTGAAGGGCAGCCTTCCCCTTCACAGACCTCAACCTGCGCATAAAGCCAATGCCCCAAAGCGTTCACCTTACAACAATGATGTCAGAGAACTGGGAATGGTTTTACAGTAGACTGCCAGCAACCTAGAGTCAGGCCCCATTGATTTTCGGCTTGCTGTGTGATTCACAGTTCGAAGATCAAGCGGTGAACATGTCTAACTTTTTCTGGCTTACAGACGTCCAGATGGAGTATCTTGAACCTTTTTTCCCAAATCGCACGGCAAACCTCGGGTCAATGATCGGCGTGCGGCACACCGTGGCTCTTCGGCAAATAGGGCCAAAGCCGTACCATTTGATCTTCGTTCAGCGATTAATGATTGCTCACATAACCCCCGCAGTTTGGGAGATTGAATCACGCAGCCAAACGGAAATCAATGGGGCCTAAGCCTAGGCTTCAGCCAACATACATCACCAGTTTTCTCGTCGGCTTCCTGTTCCTAGATCAGCGTTATGACCAGTTCATCCGTGAAACGTGTCTTCATCTTGACGTGCTCCCCTGAGTGTCTGCGGCTGTTAGTTCGCTCTGTTCAGGGTTTGGTCCTCTCTTGACCGTTGATGATACTCCGACAGGGTGAGCCCGTCGAGGCGGTCGCAGATGACCTTCATGTCGTGATCCGTCATTGATCTGATGTCCCGCTTGCGCGGCAGCCAGCGTCGGGCACGGCGATTGGTGTTCTGGACAATTCCTTTTGCCAGGGGGAAGAGGGATCACAAAACCAGGCTTGGATTCCGATCTCGGCTTGCAGATGCGGCCAGCTGACGAACTCGGTGCCTCGATCGAAAGTGATTGATCTGCGGGCGATGAGAGGCAGGTCCTTAATCGCCTTCATGATCTTTCCCATCACAGGTTTGGTGCGTTTGTTCTGGTTCTTCAAGATCACGGTGAAGCGGCTTACGCGTTCAACCAGTGAGGTGACGTTCGCTTGACCAAGCCTCTGTTTGAACAGCATCAAATCAGCTTCCCAGTGCCCGAACTGCCGCCTGTGCGCCACATCATCTGGCCGAAACAGAATGCTGACATCACGGTGGAACTTGGGCTCTCGGCGTCTTCTGGTCCGGCCTGGCCGTCGGGCGACACGATGCGTCGGCAGATACCACCACAGATCGTCTCGCTGTCCTTCTTTGGAATAGATGTACCGATAGATCGTCTCTTGGCAAACCCTGAGCGATGCGCCTTCGTGGATAATCCGGTTGCCGATCTGCTCCGGCGTCTATCCGTTTTTGGTGCGTTCAATTACCCGTTTGCACAACTCAGGATGTTTGATCAACTTGCGCTGCCGAGCACGACGATCCACTTGCATTAGGTGTGCCGCGGAACCGTAGCAACCATTACAACCTGGCATGCTTTCATCTCTGAAATGGTTACGCTTTAGCTCGCGGAAGATGGTTGATCTACAGCGCTTCAGGACGCACGCCATCTCATCGACAGGGACCTTTGCGTGCCTCCAGCGTTCAATCTTGCGTCGTTCTGTGATACTCAGTTGTGTGTAGACTGCTCCCATACCGATTCCTCTCGTTAGATAAGCTATTGCTTTCTAACAAGAGTCGCAATTGGGGGTAGCGCGCGCCAGCCCGGCGACGTGAAGGGTTCAGTAGTTTTCTCGTGCGGCTTCCGAAAGGATCAGCTTGTCCTACGTCAGATCTGACACAGCACGACGCAGACGATCATTCTCCTTCTGAAGCCGCTTTAGCTACTTGAGTTGGCCGGTTCCCATAACACACCCGCCCATTGTCCTCAGACCAATGGTGGACATGGCCTCATTGCTTACGCCAGCAAGAGAGGGGCCGCCCTGTTATCTGCACTTGTCGGATGCCGTCTATGCGTCCCCACCTATGGTCCTCTGTTTCCTAATTATAAGGGCAGGCCACATTCAGCGCTGGAAAACTTGGCACCCATGGGGTGCCCGCAGATAAGGACGAAGGATAACATGGCCGCCTAAGGTCAAAGACTTAACCACAAGGACTACGCGGAAAGCAGAAGGAGACTTGGGGCTCGATTCTAAGGCACGCCAGAAGCTGCCAAAAATTAGGGAATAGCTCAATCACAGATGCTGTGACAGGACCGAGATTGTCTTGTCGTGAGTTTTGGCCCAACTGAACATCTTGGCGTGTTCTTGGCCTTTTTCTACAATCGCTGAGCGGTCCGAACCCATTGTGGAACGAACGAGCTCGGCGATTTCACCTGCCCTGTTGCTTTCTGCAACAAGCAGAGCGGTACCACCGGCTTCGCGGACAGCGGTGCAATCAATGGATATTGCGGGGCAGCCCGAGCGCATGGCTTCGATGATCGGAATCCCGAAACCTTCATAGAGTGAGGGATAGACTAGTGCTGTCGCCCGATCAAATAGGCCAACAAGTTCTTCAGTGGAGACACCCTGTTTGATGATCAGCTTTCCCTTGATTGTGGCCTCGACTGCAGTCTTTTCCTTTTCTGACCAAGGCTCCCCGCCGACGCAGATCAGATCCAACTCAGGCAGCTGTTCCATGGCCTTAACCAGGAGCGAGAAGTTCTTGTAGCCGTGCCGTTTGCCGACGAAGAGGATATAACCGTCATGGCTGTGTGCAGCCGTGCGGGGAAAGAAGGCTTCTGACACTCCGTTGTGTATGACGTGGATACGCCCCTTGGGGACGCCGACATAGTTGAAGAGATCCTGCCTGGTAGCCTCGGAGATACAGATGATGTCCGTGGCGTTTTGAATAGCCCGGTGTTTTTGCCATTTGTGCACGGTCACCTTGGGGCCTGTCATCATGGCCTCGTACACAAAATCATGTACGGTTACAACGGATGGGGTGTTGCGCGGTTTCGTCTGCATCCGATAATAGCTGGACATGAACACAGAAGCGGCTTCGGTTACGGGAATATCTCGGTAACGTTCCATGCATCTGGGTGTGCGTGCTTCGATGTCGGCGAAGGGCAGGCCGGAACGGTGCACCAAAAGGTGGCGGGGCAAGCCGCGCTTGTCGATTTCCTCAATCAGGGAATCAAAATAGATTGAGATACCACCGGCGCGCTGAATAGAGTAATTGATCCCATCGAGATAAATCATGTTGGACTGCGTCCTTTATGTGGCCTTGCGTTACGAGGTCGATGCGTTCGAGGTTTTAAGTTATAAGAGTCAGATTGAAAATGCTGACCAGTATTGCTCTGGAGCGTGCTCCCTCTCAGAGGGGACTGGTGTTATGGTGCGACGGCAAAGCGCTTAACGAGTCTCTAGCCGATGGATCTTTCCCAGTATGTTCCGCAGAGTGATGGCCCGAATGAGAATAATCGCAGCTTTAGTCTGATGTCCAAAATCCATGTTTGTGATCCAGTAAGCTCCCGTGCTCTTCTATACGCGTTTTGGCCTAGAGATAGCAATTCACTTGGCGCTTCTGGCTTCTATTTTTCTGGGAGGGCAAATATTTGGTATCCAGGCTGTGCCCGATTTCAGCACGCTGTGCCGCCATAAGAAGAGGTTGAACGTGAGTTTTTGCCATATCGCAGCGGCAGTGGCCCAATCAATCTATTGATCGATAGCACCGGCATCAAGGCCCAGGGAGAGGGCAAGTGACGTGCTCGCAAGCATGGCGGTCCAAAACGGCGGATCTGGCGCAAGATACACATCGGGATTGACGGGGAAATGCTGGAAGTGCGGACTGTCGATGTAACGACGAGCAATATCGGTGACGCCCCCATGTTCCCGGACTTGCGAAACCAAATCCTACCAGGTCAGGCTATAGGTTCGATGTCGTCTGACGGAGCCTATGACACGCGAAAATGCCAAACCGTGGAAACCCACCAGCGCCGGTGCCTTAGGTGTTTGATCCCATGGTTTGATGGTGTGATCTGTTCTTTGGAATGGAAGGAAGCACTATGGGACAGATACGTCACGGCTGCGCCACGACCACGCACGCCGTCAGAGCAGCAATACAGCGATCGCAAGCTACGAACGCGGCGCTGAGCTGGGAACTCGGCATCAATGTCAAAACGGTCGCCAAATGGCGTAAGCGCGAGACAGTGGAAGATCGAAAGACTGGCCCAATGGAACCCAGTTCCACAGTGCTGAGCGCAGATGAGGAAGCAATGGTCGTGGCTTTCCGGCGTCATACACTACTGCCATTGGATGATTGCCTTTATGCGCTTCAGCCAACGATCCCACATCTAACGCGCTCTGCCCTGCATCGCTGTTTGCAACGGCAT
>CAJXIL010000032.1 GCA_913054455.1 uncultured Roseobacter sp. | reverse complement strand
GCGGGCTACCAGAGATCTTGCTCACAGCGTTGGATGCCAAGCTTGCGACGGCTGCGGGGCTGGCAGCCTCTGCCTATCTGGTCTCACTGCGTTACGTGGGCGGTGGGCAGGGGCATCTCTTGGGCTTTGTCGCGGCAACACCAGAGGCCGAGCCTGCCTTGGCGCAGGCGGTCAGCGAGGCCCTGACCTTCTCCGGGATAGAGGCAGGGGCTTTGGACGTTGGCTTCTTCGCTGCTGCAGATCAGATGGCGGCCAGACTGGCGCGGGTCGGCTTGCGCTTTGATCTGCCAAAGCCAGAGGAGGCGAAGCTTTATCAGCCAAAAATACCGGGCGGCGATCCAGACGCGCCTCCGATCCTGAGGTAGAAAAAAACAGAGAAGGAAGGGGGCTCTGCCCCTGTCGCAAGATGCGTCTCCCCCGAGATTTTTACAGCCAAATGAAATTGGGGTTTGGATCTTCATTTGGCCCCAAATATCCTGGGGAGAGCGCTTTGGCGAGAGGGGGCAGAGCCCCCCATAGGAGGTCATCGAACCAGCGCAGGCAGCGTCGGCTCGATGCCTTGGTGATTTAGCTGTCGCCTTCGGTAGGCTCCAACTTGTCCTGGGTTTTGGTGTCAAAATCTCCGGCGTCATGGCGCTCACGCAATTGCGTATGCAGCGCGCCAAAGGCACGGTTTACCATGCGGCCCCGGCTGACGGCTGGGCGAGCATCGATCTCTTTGGCCCAACGCATCACATTTGTATAGCTTTCGACATCCAGGAACTCAGCCGCCTCATACAACCGCCCTAGCACCAACTGACCATACCAGGGCCAGATCGCAATATCTGCGATGCTATAGTCGTCGCCGGCGATATAGCTGTTCTCGGCCAACTGCCGGTCCAACACGTCCAGTTGACGTTTGGTTTCCATGGTAAAGCGGTCGATCGGGTACTGCCATTTTTCCGGCGCATAGGCGTAAAAATGGCCAAAACCACCGCCCAGATAGGGGGCGCTGCCCATCTGCCAGAACAGCCAGTTCATCACCTCGGTACGCCCGGGGCCATCTGTGGGCAGGAATTCACCGAACTTCTCGGCCAGGTGCACCAGCATGGAGCCGGATTCAAACACGCGCAGGGGTGTTTCTCCACTGCGGTCATGCAGCGCGGGGATCTTTGAGTTGGGGTTGACAGAAACAAAGCCGGATCCAAACTGATCGCCTTCGCCGATATTGATCAACCAGGCATCATATTCTGCCCCGGAGTGCCCCTTTTCCAAGAGTTCTTCCAGCATCACCGTGACCTTGACCCCATTGGGCGTGGCCAGAGAATAGAGTTGAAACGGATGCTTGCCCACTGGCAGCTCTTTGTCGTGCGTTGCCCCGGCAATCGGGCGGTTAATCGAGGCGAACCGCCCACCGTTGTCCTTTTCCCAAGTCCAGACCTGCGGCGGGGTGTAGGTTGTATCACTCATCTGAAGGAGCCCTGTCATTGTTAGCGGTATGATAGCTGCGTGACGCGAAGCGGCGAAAACGCGCGATAGGTAAAGAATAGGTGCTTTGTTCAAAATTCCAATGACTGGAAGGTCTGATCCCATCAACTTTTTGCGCGTTCACGAAATTGTCCATGAGAAACACAGTGCCGTGAGCCCCGTTTCACCGATGTGATGAACCCGCTAACCTATCACTGAACAGGGGCTGCATTTGTGGAGCAGCTTGCAGATTGACGCGCCAAACCAGGCGTTGAATTAACTCAGGAGAATGACGCAGATGAAGCGATTTGCATTTGCCGCCCTAGCGGCCATCAGTTTTGGCCTGCCTGCCTTTGCCGGGCCACAGTTTGTGGATCAAACGGGCTATGCGGTTTCGGGCTATGATGTAGTGGCCTATCGCAGCCTGGATCAGGTCGCGGTTGGCCAGCCTCAGGCAGCCGCCGTTCCAGGGCGCACGGATATCACCGCGGAGTACAATGGCGCCAAGTTTGCGTTTTTCAGTGAAGAAAACCGGGCAAAGTTCCTTGAGAATCCCGCGTATTTTGTACCGCAATATGATGGTCATTGTGCCTATGGCGTCTCTAAGGGGGGCAAGGTTCCGGGCAACCCAAATCTGTGGCGCATTGTGGATGACCGGCTCTATCTGAACATCACCAAGAACGTTGTCAGTTTTTGGGAAGAAGACATTCCTGGAAACATCAATCTCGCCGAGGGAAACTGGCCGGGGATTGAGCCCAAAGATGCGTCGGGCAACCCTATTCCCAACTTCACATCCTCGGCCCCAAATAACTGAGGCTTAGCTGCCTGTTGCAAGCAGGCTAAACCCGAGGTGAGATACGCAGAAATAAAAGCCCCGCGGCCAGGAAAGGCGCGGGGCGAATTTATAGAGCGGGTGTGAGGCGAAATTACCGTTTGCGATCGCGGCGCGCGCTCATCGGTTGGAAGGCTACGCCCACATGGGCCTCGCAATAGGGTTTGCCCTGTTGCACAGGCAGGCCGCAGAACCAGAAATCCTCGGTGGCAGGGTCGCCCACGGGCCATTTGCACGTGCGCTCGGTCAGATCCATCAGGGAAAGCTTCTTCGCTTTCTTTTCGATCTCATTGACCTTTGCCAAGGCCTCAGGGCTGATCTCATTTGCCGAAGGCTGCGGTGGCAGCGGCTGGCCGGCGGGGATGATCTGCTTACGGGCAGGCACCAGGGGGCGGGACTCCGACGCCGGTGCCGCTGCAGGGGGCGGGGTTACCGGACGCGCAGGCTCTGTCTTGGGCTGCGGTTTTGGCTTTGGCGCCGGTTTGGCGGCCGCTGCGGGCTTTTCTTTCGGCTCGGCTGCGGCCTTGGCGCCGGTGGTGGCGCGGTTGGACAGGCCGAGGCGATGCACCTTGCCAATCACAGCATTGCGGGTCACCCCACCCAGTTCTTTGGCGATCTGGCTGGCCGACTGACCTTCGCCCCACATCTTCTTGAGCAATTCGACGCGATCGTCTGTCCAGGACATCTGTTGCCTTTCCAAGCTAATAGCGGCCCCAGAATCCTGCGGCCGCCATCGAGTTCCGTATTCAGTCCCCTATCTTAATCACTGGGCACAGAGTTACAAGAGACCTTGCGCCTCAGAACCCAAGCGCTATGCAGTGAAAGCACAACAAATGTGGGGAAACCATGGCAGAGCAGCGGTCAAACGATCAGATGGGCTATCAGATCGCCCTTGGTGAGCGCCGGTTTGGCCGGGTGAACTGGCTGGGGCTCTACACGCTGGCTCAAAGAGAAATAACCCGCTTTCTGGTGGTCTGGACACAAACCCTGATGGCGCCGCTGGTGACTGCCGGACTATTCTTGCTGATCTTCAACCTCGCCATTGGTCCCAAACGGGGCGATGTCATGGGCGTGCCTTTCCTGCACTTTCTGGCCCCTGGCATCATGATGATGACCGTGATCCAGAATGCCTTTGCCAATACCTCGTCTTCGCTGGTGATTTCCAAGGTTCAGGGCAATATCGTTGATACGCTTATGCCGCCTCTGTCCGGGGTGGAAATCCTACTGGGCTATCTTGCCGGAGCCGTGGTGCGGGGCACTCTGGTCGCCTGTGGTATCGCTCTTGGACTGGCCTTGGTGTTGCAGATCGTTCCAGCCCATCCGCTCGTTTCCCTGGTCTTCATCGTTCTGGGAGCCATATTTCTGGGTGGGCTTGGCATTGTTGCGGGGATTTTTGCCAATAAATTTGACCAGATGGCGGCGATCACCAATTTCATCGTCACACCCTTGGCGTTTTTGTCCGGCACCTTCTATTCGATCGATGCGCTGCCGCCTGTTCTGCACGCCATGGCGCAGGTAAACCCGGTGTTTTACCTGATTGATGGGTTGCGGTTTGGCATGATCGGTACCTCCGATGGTGACCCTTTCGTGGGCATGGTGATCTGTGCCGGGGCCAGCCTGGCGATTTGTTTGCTGGCCTGGGCAATGCTGCGCAGCGGGTACCGCCTCAAGGCTTGATTGCGGCCTGTTGCTTAGGGCGCTGCCGCCCCTCGCGCCAGGCTAGAATCGCAGCTCCCGAAAGAATAACAGCAGCCCCGAAGAGGGTGATCCAATCCGGGATCACGCCAAACCCAAAGAAATCATAAAGCGTTGCGAAGATTAGCGTCGCATAGCTGAAGGGCGCCACAAAAGAGGCATCTGCCCGCGCCATGCCATTGACAAAACAGGCCTGTGCACAGGCCATCAGGGTGCCAAGTGCAGCCAAAGCGCCCCATTGCAGAGCTGTTGGCATGTGCCAAACAGGCAGTACTGCAACCGTGGCAATCATCATTCCCAGCGCATTGTTGAACCATAGCACCTGCAGGGGGCGTTCGCGCCCCGCGAGCTTTTTGATAAAGATCAGTTCCAATCCCATGATCGCCGCCGCAGCCAATGCCAAGAGGGCTGCAGGTTGAAAACTGTCAGGGGTTGGTCGCAGCAGGATCATGGCACCGATTAGGGCAATGCCAGCGGCGCCCCAGCGCCAGCGGCCAACCTGCTCCCCCAGCAAGGGGATCGCCAAGAGCATGCCAAAAACCGGGTTCAAAAAGGCAATCGCTGTGGCGTCTGCAAGCGGGATATAGGCCACCGAGGCAAACATCAGAGTGATGCCCAGCCAGCCACAGCTGGTGCGGCCGATATGCAGCCGCCACTCTGGTCGCTGCAATTTGAACCGCAGTATCGCCACAGCCGTGGAAATCGCCACAAATGCGAACAGAAATCGCCCATGACTGATTTGCAATGGGTGCAGCGCAGGGCCTAGGGCTTCGGTTCCCAGCGCTTTTGCCAAGAGTGTGGTCGCGGCAATAAAAACCGTGGCCAGGGTGATTAGGGCAGCGGCAAACGGGGGGTTTGGGGGAGGCGAAACACTCATGGCTACACTGCTGCGCCGATTGCCCTCTGTTTGCAAGGTCTCTCGTTGCGCGGGGAGTGCGCCTTGGCCCAATTGCGGCATTCGGATCTGCGGACAAAATGTGGGTCTTTGGTGGCAAAAGGGGTTTCTTTTTGCCAAATCGTCCGATATGGATCCCGACTATGATCAAAGACACGCATATCCCTTTGTTGCGACGCCGACGCCGACTGGCGTAATTCGGCGCGTTTGATCTATGGCCAGCGCTGATTTGCGGCGTATCGGCACAAAACCTATCTCTCTTTATTGACCCTCAGGCCCGGCTCATGCACTGCTTTGGCCTTAACTTCTCGAAAAGGATGATCCAATGATCCCGTCCGTACTGCCCACCTACTATCGTGCTCCGTTGGAGTTCGTAAAAGGCGAAGGTTCCTGGCTGTTCGAGGCGGACGGACGCCGATTTCTGGATCTCGGCTCTGGCATCGCTGTTAACGCCCTGGGCCACGCACACCCCAAATTGGTCGAGGTGTTGAGCACTCAGGCGCAGAACCTCTGGCATGTCTCCAATCTGTATAAGATCCCACAACAGGAGAAGCTGGCGGATCTTTTGGTGGAGCATACCTTTGCAGATACGGTCTTCTTTACCAACTCCGGCACGGAGGCCTGCGAACTGGCGGTCAAAATGGCACGCAAGTATTTCTATGAAAAAGACCAGCCAGAGCGGGTAGAGATCATCACCTTTGACGGCTCTTTTCATGGCCGTTCTTCTGCAGGCATTGCGGCTGCAGGCACTGAAAAGATGGTCAAAGGCTTTGGCCCGCTGTTGCCCGGCTTTGTTCATCTCACCTTTGGCGATATGGATGGTCTGACCAATGCGATTACTGCAAACACAGCCGCAGTGCTGATTGAACCGGTGCAGGGCGAGGGTGGTATTCGCCCAGTGCCTGACGCTGAGCTCAAAGCGCTGCGTCAGATCTGTGATGAGGCAGGGATTCTGCTGATCCTGGATGAGGTGCAATGTGGCGTGGGTAGGACCGGTAAGCTCTTTGCCCATGAATGGGCCGGTATCACTCCGGATATCATGATGGTTGCCAAGGGCATCGGCGGTGGCTTTCCCTTAGGCGCGGTTTTGGCCACGGAAGAGGCCGCCTCGGGCATGACTGCAGGCACCCACGGCTCCACCTATGGCGGCAATCCTTTGGGGTGTGCAGTCGGCTGCGCGGTGATCGAGGAGGTCATGGCCCCCGGCTTTCTGGCGGATGTGAACCGCCGTGCAGGATTGCTGCGCCAGCGGTTGGACGGTCTGGTGGCGCAACACCCAGATGTGTTCGAAGAGCTGCGCGGCTCCGGGTTGATGCTGGGACTGAAATGCAAAGCGACAAATATGGATGTGGTGCAGGCAGGTTATGACAACGAGGTCATAACGGTGCCAGCCGCCGATAATGTGATCCGCCTTCTGCCGCCTTTGACCCTCAGCGAAGAGGACATCGCGGAGGCCATTGCCCGCCTCGACAAGGCTGCCACCCAAATAGAGCAGACGCCAGGCTGATATTCACCTTTCCCCAAATATTCCCGGGGGTACGGGGGCAGGCAGCCCCCGTCTTTTGACCGCCCTCGCACATGCAAAAAGCGACATGATATGAACCACTTTCTTGACATCCACGCAACCGACACCACTGCGCTGCACGGCATCATCGACCAGGCAAAACTGATGAAACAGGCGCGCCAGGGGCGTCCCAAGGGCATGCCAGACGATGAGCAGCCGCTGGCAGGTCAGATGGTGGCGCTGATTTTTGAAAAACCCTCCACCCGGACACGCATTTCCTTTGATGTCGGGGTGCGGCAGATGGGGGGGCAGAGCATGGTTCTTTCGGGCAAAGACATGCAATTGGGCCATGGCGAGACCATCGCTGATACCGCCCGGGTAATGTCGCGCTATGTGGATCTGATCATGATCCGAACCTTTGATGAGGCGGTCCTGCAGGAGATGGCAGAATATGCCGATGTGCCAGTGATCAATGGTCTGACGGATCGCACTCACCCCTGCCAGATTATGGCCGATATCCAGACCTATGAGGAGCACCGTGGTTCGATTAAGGGCAAAAAGGTGGTCTGGGCTGGCGACGGCAACAATGTTTGCGCCTCCTTTCTGCACGCGGCGGCCAAGTTTGGCTTTGACCTCACCTTTACCGGGCCGGCGCAGCTGGACCCGGAAGAAGAATTTGTCGGTCTTGCCCGCAAGGCTGGCTCCAAAGTGGTAATTGAGCGCGACGCCTTCAAAGCGGTGGAGGGCGCAGATCTGGTGGTTGCCGATACCTGGGTCAGCATGCATGACAGCCAGTCCTCCAAGGAGCGGCGCCACAACATGCTCCGCCCCTATCAGGTCAATGATGAACTGATGTCCCACGCCAAGTCCGACGCACTGTTCATGCATTGCCTGCCCGCTCACCGTGAAGAAGAGGTGACATCGGCAGTGATGGATGGGCCGCAGTCGGTGATTTTTGATGAAGCCGAAAACCGCCTGCACGCTCAAAAAGCCATCATGCGCTGGTGCCTGGGTGTCTAACAAACCCTAATGGTCGCGCAATAGTCTGCCTTGGGACTGGTCATTTTGAAAAACTTCTGCAACCCTCGCGCTATCAGTTTAGCGCGAGGGTTTTCTTGTGAATGCGGATCGACCAAAGCAAATGGATCAGCACTGGGCACTTCTGGTTGTAGATATGCAGATGGAGATGGCGCATGCCACGGTGGCTGGGCGGCCGCGTGCGAACCCGGACGCCGAGGACAATGTGGCGCAACTTCTGGCAGCCTTTCGCGGAGCTGGTTTGCCGGTTCTGCACGTGATGCATGATGATCCGCGTCCAGAGAGCAAGTTTCGCCGCGATTTGGCCTCTGGCCAGCCGATGCCCTGCGCCCAGCCGCTGGAGGAGGAGGCAGTTATCTGGAAAACTGGCTCCTCTGGTTTTGTCGGCACTGGATTGGCAGAGCTGTTGCAAGACCGCGGTATTACCAATCTGGTGATTGTCGGTGGTGTCGCGGCCTTTTGTGTGAACTCAACAGCGCGCTCCGCGGCCAATCTTGGCTTTGACATCGAAGTGGTCGAAGATGCGCTCATCGCCTTTGCCATGCCTGCCCGCAAGGGCGGTGATCTAGATGCCGAGGTGGTGCTGGAGGTGACCCTGTCCTCCCTGCAGGCCGGGTTTGGTACCGTATTGCCAACCCATGAGGTTCTTACGCGGCTCACCGTAGCAGCATGAGCGCACAGGGTGGGAAATCACTGCGTATTGTGATTGCCGGTGCTGGTTCTATCGGATGTTTTTGTGGCGGGCTTTGGGCTGCTGCTGGGCATACCGTCATCCTGCTGGGGCGCGGGCGTGTTCTGGCACCAATTGAGCAACGCGGACTGCTACTGACGGATTACTCTGGGCTGGATCTGCAGGTTGAGGTGCGGAAGCTGCGCTGTAGTGAAGACCCTGCTGTATTGGCCGAAGCTGATCTGGTGGTTGTTGCAGTCAAGTCAAACGGCACCGCTGCGATGGGCCATTTGATTGCGCAATATGCGCCCCCAGATGCGCCGGTGCTCAGCTTTCAAAATGCCATGACCAATGCAGCTTTGCTGCGTCAGATGTTGCCTGGGCGGGACGTCCGCGCTGCGATGGTGCCCTTTAACGTCGTGCCGATTGAAGTCCCAGAGGCAGAGAGACCGGGATCGGCTGGCTATCATCGAGCCTCCTCCGGTGAGATTTTGATCGCCGAGGGGCGCGGTCATTGGGGCAGGTTTCTCTCTGTGCCCGCTCTTCCAATAGGCGAAACCCCGGACATAGAAGGGGTGCAATGGGGTAAACTGCTGATCAATCTTAACAATGCGCTGAACGCCCTGTCTGGTATTCCCTTGATGGCACAGTTGCAAAGCCGTCATTGGCGGCGGCTGATGGCCGACCAGATGGCCGAGGCCCTGCGGGTGATGAAGGCTGCTGGGCTGAAACCGGTCTCGACCACCCCACTGCCTGTCTGGATGACGCCCTATATTCTGCGCCTGCCTGATTGGGCCTTTACCAGAATCGCTGCACAGATGTTGACCATCGATCCCACTGCGCGCAGCTCTATGGCGCAGGACCTGATGCTGGGCCGGATTACCGAAGTGGACGCCCTACAAGGCGAGATCCAGCGGTTGGGCCTTGCTCATAGGGTCCCAACGCCGATCTGTGATTTGGTTATACAGTTGATCCGGCAGGCAGAAATAAAACAGGCCGGACTGCCAAAAATGCAGCCCGGCCAATTCTAATTTCTTGGTTACGTCAGCCGCTGATTAATGCGTAAAGCTTGCCAGTAGCAGATAGATGCCGCCAGAAAGCAGAGCGGCAGCGGGAACTGTTATCACCCATGCTGCGGCAATTGTCATAAAGTGGCTACGGCGCACCAGCTTGCGACGACGGCGCTCCTCAGGGGCGATGCGCTTCTCTTCGGGGCGCTCAATGGCAAACTTGCGGGTGCGGCGCTCATGGTGCCATTCGCGGAAGAACCCGACCCCAAAGACCGCGCCTACCGCGATATGGGTTGAGGAAACAGGCAAGCCAAGCCAGCTGGCGACAATCACCGTAATCGCAGCCGATAGCGACACACAATAGGCGCGCATTGGGTTCAGTTTGGTGATCTGGCTGCCAACCATGCGGATCAGCTTGGGACCAAAAAGAAAGAGCCCAAAGGAGATCCCAAAGGCGCCAATCACCATGACCCAGGATGGGATGGCCACCTTGGAGGCAAAATCACCAAATTCACTGGCATGCACGATGGCGGCAAGCGGACCAACCGCATTGGCCACGTCATTGGCCCCATGGGCAAAGGAGAGCAAAGCAGCCGAAATCACCAAGGGAATACGAAACAGAACTTTCAGTGACTTGTTGCGGTTTTCCATGCCCTCGGACTGACGCTTGATCAGAGGGGCAGTGATCACATAGGCGAGCGCGCCCATCATGGCACCGATCAAGAGAGCGGTTTGCAGGTCGATCTTGATGATGCGTTTGAGGCCTTTAAGCGCCAGATAAGCGGAAAAGGCACCAGCCATAATGCCAACCAGCACCGGCACCCAGCGCCGCGCGGCGGCAATCTTGTCCTCTTGGTAGATGATCTTTGCCTTGATCAGCGCCAGGAACAGGGCCGCGATCACCCCGCCAAGTACAGGGGAGATCACCCAGCTGGCAGCAATTTTGCTCATGGTGGCCCAGTTCACGGCAGCAAAGCCGGCAGCGGCAATGCCCGCTCCCATAACGCCGCCAACAACCGAATGGGTGGTGGAGACTGGCGCGCCAATCCAAGTGGCGAGGTTGACCCAAAGCGCCGAGGAGATCAGCGCCGCCATCATGGCCCAAATAAAGACTTCTGATGTCGCGACAACTGTGGGGTCAATAATGCCCTTGGAAATAGTCGAGACCACATCCCCGCCGGCCAAGAGCGCGCCTGCGCTCTCAAAAACGGCTGCGATGACGATGGCACCGCCCATTGTCAGCGCGTTAGCCCCAACCGAAGGGCCCATGTTGTTGGCTACATCATTGGCGCCGATATTGATCGCCATGTAGGCCCCAAAGACCGCAGCCGCCACCACAACAAGATTGGCTTGGCTGCCGCCAAAGAACATCGCAGCCCCAAGGCCGGCCAGAACCATGAAGACCAGGGCGATGCCTGGCGCGATCATGGGGCGGGCTACATATTGGGTCGCGGTTTCTAGGTGCGAAAATCGATGCAGGTCTCGATCAAGCGTCTCGTGGTGATTGGCGTCGTTTGGGGGGGTGCTCACGATGGTCGTCCCTTTGGCAGACAGTTTGAGCAGCCACTAAGTGAGCGCGCCTCATGTGGCAAGCGCACTGTCATAAACCTGTTACGTGATTGTCACAATTGACGCAGGAGATCCTGCAACTCAGGTTCACGCACCATATTAGCGGCCTCTTGGGCCGGAAACCACTTTCGCTGCCGCTGATGGGCCTCTGGGTAGCTGTCTGACAGTTCGATGTTGTCGATTGTATAGACGAAGGTCTGAACCGGGACCGGCAGGCCAGTTTTCAGCTCTTTTTCGTAGCAGAAGGCCCCAATTGGGTCGCCTTCCACACGGCCGTTTTGCACTCCGGCCTCTTCCCAGGCTTCCTGAAGAGCGGATTCACCGCCATCCTTGCCCTTGATCGGCCAGCCCTTGGGAATGATCCAACGGCCAGTGCCGCGGCTGGTAATCATCAGGACTTCTTTTTTTCCGGTGGTGGTTCGGTGGCACAGGGCTGCAACCTGAACGCGTTTGGGGCGAAACAGAATGGGCTTGATCATTTCTTCCCAAGCCTGGGCGATAATGTTGCTCATTGCGAACTGCCTTAACTGTAGTTTTTTTGGCAGCCACACATCAGAACTTGTGCAATCCGTCGCTGCATTTTTCTTATTGGCCTTTAAAATAGGGGCTTGTGGATAAAGTACAACCCTTCTGTGGGCCTTCTGTTGGTCAAAAGTACACTCAAATTGCATCTTATGGGGCCCGGTCGCGCTGTAAGTAGAGCGCATTTGATTGCTTTTTGCTGGGGTATCAGGGGATTGAGACGGGGTTTTGAAGCACTGTGTTGACACCGCCTGGGCGCGAGGGCTCAGTGATTAAACTTGATTATGGAATGGGCAAAAGATGAAAACAGCACTTATTACAGGCGCAGCGCGCGGAATTGGCCTGGCCACAGCACGAGGGCTGCAAGAGGCGGGTTGGCAGGTGGCGCTGATGGACCGGGACGGGGCCGAGCTGGAAAAGGCCGCAGGCCAGTTACCAGATCCTCTGGTGATTGAGGGGGATGTCTCGCAATCACAGGATGTGACTGCTGCGGTTACGAAGATCACGGAGCAATTTGGCCGTTTGGACGGTCTGGTTAACAATGCAGGAGTGGCGGATTTTGGTCCGATCCGAGAAACGACATTTGATCGCTGGCGTCGGGTAATGGAGACCAATTTGGATGGCCCCTTTCTGATGACCCAAGCCTTTACCGAGCTGCTGGCGGCGCAGGGTGGTGGCGCGGTGGTGAATATCACCTCAATTTCCGGCCTGCGCGCCAGCACCCTGCGGGTGGCCTATGGAACATCTAAGGCAGCCCTTGCACATTTAACGCTGCAGCAGGCGGCGGAACTGGGAGAGTTGGGCATTCGTGTTAACGGCGTCGCACCAGGTCCCGTCGCGACAAAGCTGGCGATGGCGGTCCATAGTCCAGAAATCATCTCTGCCTACCACGATGCGCTGCCACTTAACCGTTATGGGACAGAGGATGAAATTGCGGCAGCAATTAACTTCCTTCTCTCGGACAAGGCGAGCTTTATCACTGGCCAGATCCTAGCAGCAGACGGCGGCTTTGAGGCGACGGGAATTGGTCTTCCAGCTCTGCGATCCTGAGGCGATACACCTTTTAACGGCTGATCGCCCTCTTGGCGCGAGGGGGCAACGCCCCCTCAATTGGCAATGCATGTGCCAAAGCAGGGCGCGTGTTAGCGGCGTTTTTTTGCCCGCAGTGTTGGGTCTTCTTGTGTCGGATCCTCCGGCCAGGGATGTCGGGGATACTGTGCGCGCATATCTTTGCGCACGTCCGCGTAGGAGCCCGACCAGAACCCTGGCAGATCGCGGGTAATCTGAATTGGACGCTGTGCTGGTGACAAAAGGGTAATCTTGAGGGGCACGCCGCCAACACTCGGGTGACGAATGACACCAAAGAGCTCTTGCAGGCGGACCGAAATTTCGGGGGCTTCTGGACTATAGGTGATTGGAATTTTGCGTCCCAGCGGGGTTGTGAAACTGCCTGGTGCTTCCCGGTCGAGCAGCTGGGTTTGGTCCCAACTGAGCGCGCCCCGCAGGGCGGGCAGCAGGTCAAACTGCTTCCAGCCGGAGGCCGATTTGACTCCGCCAAGCATCGGCAAGAGCCAGTCCTCCAACCGTTTCAGCAAACCTTCAGTTGAAAAATCGGGCAGGTCAAACCCATCTGCGCGCAGCAGTTCAACCCGTGCCGCCAGCCGCGCCGCTGCCCCTTCAAGGCGCAACCCGAGTTCGCGCACCCCGTCGAGCATGGCCTCGGCGATCTGGTCGTCAGGCGCGTCTTTCCACATACGATCCTCGAGGATAATGGCGCCCAGGCATTCTTGTTGGCGGGCAATCACGCGGCGGTCGCGCTTGGACCAATGGCATGTGTCCTGCCAAGTGATTTGATCGGCAAAGAGATCGCGTATTTCGCCCTGGTCAATTTGGGTCGCCATGCGCATGCGGGCTTCACGCGGGTTTCCGTCGGTGTCCAGCGCCACAATGAAGGGAGCTGCGGCCAGCGGGTCACTGGCATCCAACAGCACGCCTTTGCCCCCGGAAAGCACATAGCGCGGCTGATCCCCCTTGCGGCGTTGGCCGATGCGGTCCGGATAGGCCAGTGCAGCCATCGCGGCGGGGGAGAGCTGGGCGGGGGACGTCTGTGTGGTGCCTCCTTGTTTTTGCAACCGCTTTGTTTCGTTTCGAATGCGATCCAGCGCGGGATACGAAAGCTGATAGGGGCGTTTGCGCTGAAATCCTTTGGGGTCTTTTAGGGCGTCCAGGCGCAGGGTCAGATCTGTTGGCGCGCCGCGCAGTGGATCGCGCTCTGCCAGTAGGGCGGCTAACTCAGCGGCTTTGGGACCTGCCGAGAGCAGCATATGGCCAAGACGGGGGTGCAGAGGCAGGCTGGCCAGAGCTTTGCCATGTTTGGTCATCTGACCGCGAGCATCCAGCGCGCCCAGCATCTGTAGCAATTTGCGGGCCTCGGCCATGGTGCCACTGGGGGGCGTGGTGAGGAAGGCAAGATCCCCTGCTTCTGCGCCCCAGAGTGCCAGTTCTAGGGCTAGGCCAGTGAGATCTGCCGAGGCGATCTCCGGCGGGGGGAAGGCCGCCAGTGCACCTTCCTCGCCTTTGGTCCAAAGCCGATAAGCGGTGCCGGGAGCCACTCGTCCAGCGCGGCCTTGCCGCTGTGTGGCCTCGGCGCGGGTGACTTTTTCGGTAATGAGCCGCGACATGCCTGATCCGGGATCAAAGCGTGCGCGCCGGGCCTGCCCCATATCTACCACCACGCGGATATCCTGAATGGTGAGCGAGGTTTCGGCAATCGAGGTGGCCAGTACAATCTTGCGCCCCGTCGAGGCTGGGCGGATGGCGGCCTGCTGGTCTTTGAAGGGGAGGGCGCCAAACAGCGGCTGAATCAGGCAGTCCCCGGGCAGGCGTTTTTCCAGGTTTTGCGCGGCGCGGCGGATTTCGCCCTCACCTGGCAGAAACACCAGTATGCCGCCGCCCATCTGCGCGCCCTTGGTCGTGTCGCGGCTGTCTCTCTCTGCCAGCACAACAAGATCGCAAAGCGCATCCAATCGGCGGGCCTGTGGTCCCAGGGGGCGTTCCAGCCACTGGGTTTCCACCGGGAAGCTGCGCCCCTCGGAGGTGACAAGCGGCGCCTGCATCAGGGCGGCCACAGGGGCCGCATCCAGCGTGGCGGACATGGCCACAAGGATCAGGTCGTCGCGCAAAGCTTCGGCCACTTCGAGGCAGAGGGCGAGACCGAGGTCGGCGTTGAGCGAGCGTTCGTGGAATTCGTCAAAGATCACTGCGCCGACGCCGGGCAGATCCGGGTCCGATTGCAACATGCGGGTAAGAATGCCCTCGGTCACCACTTCGATCTGCGTTGATTTGCTGGTCTTTGCTTCGCCGCGAATACGGTAGCCAACCGTTTGGCCCACCGGTTCGCCTAGAGTTTCTGCCATGCGCTCGGCGGCGGCACGGGCAGCCAGGCGGCGGGGTTCCAACATCACGATGCGCTGGGTGGTCAGCCCGGCTGCGCGCATGGCGAGCGGCACCTTAGTTGTCTTGCCGGCACCGGGTGGGGCCTGCAGAACAGCGCGGCGGCTTTGTTGCAAGGCGGCAATCAGCTCCGGTAGGGCGTCATCAATGGGCAGGCGTGGCATGGCGGCATTTGTCATGGCTTGCTTATCGCCAAAGCGCGGGCCGGCGTCCAGTACCCTGCCGCAGGGCTGAGAGGCCGGCCTTGCCAGGTGGGGCGCTTAAACGCCCTGCGGCAGCTTCGCACTGGACAAGCTGTTGCGCGCTGCGTCAATTAGGGCGGAAATTTTGCGAGCGGATCAGAACTGGAGACCGGGCATGAAGATCGCCGAGCTGAGTGAGAAAATCCTAAGTGGGGATCGCCGTGCCTTGGCGCGGGCTATCACTCTGGTCGAAAGTGGCCGCGAGGATCACCGGGCTGAGGCGACTGAGCTGCTGGATCTGTTGGCCAAATCCGGGCGCCAAGCTCTGCGGATTGGCCTGTCAGGCACACCAGGGGTGGGGAAATCCACCTTTATCGAAAGCTTTGGCATGATGCTGGTGGCCCAGGGTCTGCGGGTGGCGGTTCTGGCGGTTGATCCGAGCTCAGCCCGCACGGGGGGATCCATTCTGGGGGACAAAACCCGGATGGAGCACCTGAGCCGCCAAAAGGGGGCCTTTATTCGCCCCTCCCCAAGCCAGACCAATCTGGGCGGTGTGGCCCGGCGGACCCGCGAGGCGGTGGCGCTTTGTGAGGCGGCTGGATTTGATGTGGTGCTGATTGAAACCGTGGGGGTTGGTCAGTCTGAAACCGTGGTGGCGCAGATGTCCGATCTGTTCCTGCTGCTCTTGGCGCCTGCAGGCGGCGATGAGCTGCAGGGGGTGAAACGTGGCATCATGGAAATGGCTGATATCATTCTGGTCAACAAGGCCGATGGCGATTTGAAATCCGCCGCCATGCGAACCTGTGCCGATTATTCGGGTGCGCTACGATTGCTGCGCAAACGCCCACAGGATCCGACGGGCTATCCAAAGGCGCAGACGGTTTCGGCGCTGGAAGAAGCGGGATTGGACAGTGCCTGGGAAGATATGAAGACCTTGGTGGAGTGGCGCCGTGAAAAGGGCCATTGGAGTGGCACCCGCGCAGAGCAGGCCCGCTATTGGTTTGGCGAGGACGTGCGTCAGGCCCTGCTGGCACGGCTCAAGACAGCCTGGGCGCAGGACAGAATGGAGGCGCTGTCGGATCAGGTGGCCACTGGCGCCGTGTCGCCAACCGCTGCCGCGCAAGAGTTACTCAAAGGATTGGGCGTGGCGGGGTAGGGCGCGCCCGCAGCCCGTTGGTGCATTTGGACGGATTTGAGTCGCCGTCATAATCGTCTCAGCGCTGGCCTTGGACCTCGCAAAGGCCTATAGAACAGCTGAAGAGACCGATTGGAGCGGGTCTTAGCTATTTCCCTGAGCCATTTCCCTGGCGGGCTGCCATAAAACCCCCGCATTTGGCTTGACCCTTGGGGCGATTCCTCCTAAACGCATCCAACCAGTTTTCGGGCGTTGCCTCTTGGCCGCGCCCTTTGAGATTTGCAGACGATTCGGGGGGACCCTCGGGTGCTGCCCCAGATACGAAGGATGAACCTATGTCGCGCCGTTGCGAACTGACCGGAAAAGGCCCGATGACTGGCAACAATGTCAGCCATGCTAAAAACAGAACTCGTCGTCGGTTTTTGCCAAACCTGAACGATGTTACCCTGCAGTCTGAGACTCTGGGTCGCGGCATCAAGCTGAAAATCTCAGCTGCTGCCCTGCGCACTGTTGATCACCGCGGTGGCCTGGACGCCTTCCTGGCAAAAGCCAAGGACGAAGAGCTGTCCACATCTGCGCTGAAAGTGAAAAAAGAGATTGCCAAGGCACAGACCGCCGCCGCCTGATCTTTGATCACATGAGAATTTGAAGCGCCGTGCATCCCTGGGATGCGCGGCGTTTTGCCATTCTGGTTCAGCGCAATTACAACTTGCAGCTCTGCTGCCGCAGAGGCATATCCTATGCCATGGCGCGATTCCTGCGGATATCTCTGGCTTTGATGCTGGGCTTGGCGGTGACCCTGACGGGGCATGCCTCAGCCAGTGCGCAGGGTGCGCGCGATGCGACCGGGCAGATGGTGATCTGTTCGGCAACTGGTCCTGTGACCATCTATCTGGATGAGGATGGTCAGCCGACCAAACCGCCGCATTTCTGTCCAGACTGTGTGATGCATCTGCTGGATGTGGTTTCCGGCCCAGATGATCTGGCGCTGACTGTCTATGGCGGCCAGGATTTTGACCAGTTTTGGAGTGCGACGAAGCCCAGACATGTGGCACGGGTCTCGGCCTCTGCCCGGGCACCGCCTTTCTGCGTTTGATTTCCCTGTCCGACCCGGCGTTTGCCCCCTGACGGCTGACCGTTGACGGGGCTCCGGCCCAATCTATCCCAAATTTCCAATCTAATGAGAAAGGAGACAGAAATGTCCCTGAAATCTGTACTTATTGCAGCTGTTGCGGCTGTGTCATTCGCTGGTGTGGCCACTGCTGAGGGTGCCAAAATCATGGTGCATGACCAATATGCCCGCGTCTCTGCCAAAATGTCTTCGAGTGGCGCCGCCTTCATGGAAATCATGAATATGGGCGCCGAGGACGACCAACTGATTGAGGCGCATTCTGATATTGCCAAACGCGTAGAGCTGCACACCCACATGGAAACCGGAGATGGTGTGATGAAGATGGTGCATGTGGAAGAGGGTTTTGTAATCCCTGCCACCGGTAGCCACATGCTGCAGCGCGGTGGGGACCATGTGATGTTCATGGGGTTGAACCAGGAGTTGCAACATGGCGACGTGGTGCCGGTCACCCTCGTGTTTAAGAATGCCGGTGAGATCAGCATTGAGATCCCTGTCGACCTGGAGCGTAAGCCTGCCCACGGTGGCGGTCACATGAAACACTCCCACTAAATCCGTTTTGTACAAAGGGTGGGCGGGCGCGGCGTCAGGCTGCGCTGCAGCCCTCCTTCGCGCCCTGGGCACTGCTTTGAGAGAGCGGCAGAGCTAGGGCGCGGATTAATAGTTTGCAGCACCGGGATTCAGTCCCTGTTTGGTCCCTCTATGAGTTCGGCGACCCAGGTTGGAATGAGTTCGCTGGCCCGGCCAAAGCGGGCGCTGTCGAAGCGGGAATGGGTCGCAGAAGGCTCTAGGTTTAGCTCGATGGTTTGGGCACCGGCCGCAGTGGCGGCATCGACAAAGCCTGCAGCTGGGTAGACCTGCCCAGAGGTGCCGATGGCGACAAAGAGGTCACAGGTTTCCAGATCAGAGAAAATCCTGTCCATATGGTAGGGCATTTCGCCAAACCAGACGACATCGGGACGGGCGGCGGCGCTCTGGCACTGTGGGCAGAGGCTGTCTGGCGACAATTCTGGTGGCGCTGGCCAGCGGTGATCGCAGGATGCGCAAAGGGCGCTAGCCAGTGCACCATGCATGTGCAAGACAGACTTGCTGCCTGCGGCTTCGTGCAGAGCATCTACATTCTGTGTCACCAGAATGACCTCGCCGGGATAGCTGGATTGGAGCTGTGCCAGAGCGGCATGGGCCGCGTTGGGCTGAGCCTCAGCAGCCTGTGCCCGGCGTGCATTATAAAAAGCCTGAACCAGTTCTGGGTTATGGGCAAAACCTTCAGGGGTGGCGACATCCTCTATCCGGTGCTGAGCCCAAAGGCCTTGGGCATCGCGAAAGGTTCCAAGACCGCTTTCGGCGGAGATGCCGGCGCCGGTTAGAATGACCATTTTTTCGTACATCGCCTGCATGTGGCTGTAACCTTTGCGCTGATGGACATTTGGGAGCAGCCTATATGCCGAAGCCTTTGCCGACCAGACCCCAGGGTTGACAGGAGACCAGACCCAAGGCTAGCCAACACTCCCACGCAGATTCACCTGGAGATCCATTGCTCGCAGGCCGTGGGTCGATGTTTGGCGGGTCATTAACCCCAATCGAATTTTGTTTGTGTGCCTTGGGAATATCTGCCGCTCTCCCGCCGCTGAAGGGCTGTTTCGGATAGCGCAGGCACTACTGGATACCATGTCGGGGAGCCACCCTGCGGGGCAATGCAGGACGGCCTGATGCGCCGTGGTGTGGACGTATCCGGCCTGCGCGCCCGCCAGTTCAGTCCTAAAGATTTCAGCAATTGTGGCTTGTTCCTGGCGATGGACCAAAGCAACCTTGACACCATTGAGGCACTGCGGCCTACGGGCAATCTGGTCCCTGTCTGCCTGTTTACCCGTTTTGCGCCAGAGGCGGGAATAGTTGATGTCCCGGATCCCTATTACACGCGGGATTTTGATGGCTGTCTTGACCTTCTTGAACAGGTGACAGATGGGCTGGGGCGTGCATTGGCAGCAGCTGAGACCTAGGTGGTCTGCGCGCTTACGCCCCCAAGTTGGCCCCATGGCGCGGTCGCCGCTGACGGCGGGGGTTAGCCTAAATCGTCCAGCAATTTGAAGTCCTGGGCCAACCAAGGCAGCCTTGCGATGGCGGGGGTGATCATTTGACGCTGTATCAACCCTTGGGTGGTTTGGGCAACGGTACGGGGCAGCTGATCAGCCCAGTCTTTGCTGGCAAAGAGCGAAATACGCCGTGCAGCATTGCCAAAGGGGAGGGCAAAGGCCTCAATCTCCTCGTGAAAACGTGCGGCCCGCATGTACCCCAATGGGGTGGTCACGGCCCAGCCGATATGGCGGGCAACCATGGCCATGAGCGCGAGATGAGAGCCAAGCTCAAACCGATTCTCAAACGCAACCTGCTGCTCTTTGATCTGGGCTTCGATTTGTTGTGCAATCAACTGGTCGGCGGAGTAGCGCAAGAACGGCAATTGCGCGAGCTGTTCAACTGGTGGTTTGGGGCTGGTGATAAAGCCCTTGGGAGCGACGAGAATAAAAGGGTCTTGGACCAGCGGGAATTCAATCAACGCCTCCTGGGGTTCGCCGGTTGTCGCGGTGACAGCGATATGGAGTTCATCGGCTTCAATGGCGCGCAGGATATCGTGGCTGGAGGCGGTAATCATCTTAAACCGACACTCTGTTAGGCTTTCGGCCAGGGCGGTTACCAGGCGCGGTGTCAGGTCATTATCAAAATCATCAATTAGCCCGATGGAAAGCGCCGGCAGGTGGCTCAGATCCATCATGGATAACTCGTTCTGGGCCAGGCGCAGCTCTGACAGCACCGCCTGTGTACGGGCCAGGAAACTGCGCCCGGCTGCGGTTGGCACCATGGGGCGACGACCGTGATCAACCAGATCGGTTCCTAGCGCTTTTTCAAGGTTTCGCAACTGTTGGCTGACGGCGGGCTGGCTCAGTCCCGTCACATCGGCAGTCTGCGCAACGGATCCGGTCTTAGCCAGAGCTTCAAAGACCTCCAATCCCCGGAGGGTGACCCCTTTGATCAACATGCCGACACTCCAAAAAACTATTATTTCAGCGTAGTTTCCCCGGTGCTTGCCCATGGGTCAAGGGTGTCAATCTTGCTGCCGTTCCCCCTAAAGTGGTATGGGCGCAGCGATGTCATAACCCCTGCGCGGCTCTGGTCTGCGGGGCTGGCGACAGAAAATTGCTGAGCGAGACGTGGGTGTAGATTTGAATAACTTAAAACCCTAGACTCTGCCGACGATGCCCAAGGCCAGGGCCTTCGCAGGCTCAGGGCTTCAAAACACGGGGCAGTCGTGGGGGGAAAGGGGAGAAACCTGGTTGAGGTGGAGAGGCTAGCCGCAGGTCTTGGCGGCCCTGTCGCCAAAGAGCTTGTAACGCTCCCAAAGCTGTTCATCACGGTGGTTGCTGGACTGGCGCACCACCTGGGCCTGATGCGGATCGCCAAACCATTTCGACACGGTTTTGCGTTCTGCAGAGGTCAGCTGTACATTGGCCACCTTCTGGATGCAGCGGCAGAGCGAGGGATTGGCGGCAGAGCGATCAGAGCTGCGGCAGGCGCGTTCAATGACCCCAGCCTGGGCGGGCTGCACCAGTACAAACTGCGCGGTAAAGACCTGAGCGGTCAAAAGAGCACAAAGTCCGGCAGCACGCAGGGAGGTGGGCAGCAATGTCATCAGATGTCCCTCAAGTTTTGTCCCGGATCGCAGGTCCGGATTTTGGGGAATATGGCAAAGCCCAGGATGAGATTCAATCGTGGTTAAAATTCATTCACAAATGCGCAGGATTTTGCCGGAGGAAAAATAACGTGAGGGGCGTGTCTGACCTTGGGAAGGTGCAACGCGCCTTCCCGTGGGGAAGGTCAGGCGCGGCCCGGTCAAGTGACCGGGCGGGGTGTTTCAATTAGAGGACGCCGAGAATCCTAAGCCCGATTTGTACCAAGCTGTAGAAAAGTTCGAGTGCCGTGTATCCTAGGTGGGCCAGGCGCAAAGTTTTGATCTCTTTGCTATCAAAGATCTTAGCCCCTTTTCCAGTGGCGATTGCCATCTTGGACACGCGGCTGAACACCCGCGTTGTTGCATCCGCCCCGGGCAGGGGCGGCGCGCCACCGGGGTGGGGTAGGAGGGCGTCATTGATCAGTTCGGGGATGTCCGTTCCAAAGTCATCTGCTAATTCCGGCTCGCTAATTTCAGCCAAAACCGGCAGCGCCTGTTGCAGCAGCTCTTTGTCCTCGGGTGTGAGGGCGTGGATCGCCTGCTGCGCCAGTTGTTCGCGGTTTTTGGCGACCTCTGGATGGTAAGCGCGAATGCCGCGCACGCCTTCCTCGACCGCGTTCAGCAGGGCAAGATTGTCCTCATTGTCGGGCAGATCGCGCGAGTCATGCAACTGGCTGCGCAGGCTGCCTGCAACGCGGGTTAGGGTCAGTTCTGCATTCTGCGGGTCGTCTTTGTATTTGGTCAGAACCCGGTTGAGCTTTTTCACTGTACCGGATCGTTCTGCCAACCCGTTGTGGCCACCCAGGCAATCTTCCAGTGCGTCGTCAATCTGCGACAAAAGGGCGGAGAGGGTGGTGGGGTTTTCCACCGGAATTGGAATGGCACGGAACTTGCCGGTGTCGGGATTGAGCTCAATGCGCTCTGCCATTGGCAGTTTTTTAGCGAGCATTTCTGCCTGAATGCGCTCGATTTCTTTGGCGACGGCTTCGGGGCCTGCCTCCCAGATTACGTCGTCAATCAGCGCCACCCGACGTTATAGCTTCCAGTCGAGCGGCTGGCCATCAAGGAATCCCTGGTACCAATCGCGCCAGAATTGCCATTTGGAGGCTGAGCTAAAGTACTGAAGAATCCCAAAACTCGTATTTAGGTCAAATTTGCTGACGCTTCTTGTTTCGTCGTTTGATCGCGCCATCCATAGTTGGAGGGCTGCCTTTCTGGTGTGGCCCGCCAAAAGCCCCCTGCTAATGGAGTGTGCTGATTCTGCATAAATCTCCCTGGATCCTTGTTCGATTTGAAGCTTCGTGAAGGAAGCTAGAAGCGAACCCAAGGCATCGCCTATGCCAAAGAAAACGTTGGATACTATAGTCGCAGTTGATTTGATTCTTGCTCCGGGGATGGCTAGCTCATCAGAACTTACGTATCTTTTTTTTCCGCTGGATGCGGGATCATCCATCAGGTCATTCAGTGAGGTTTGAGCACATGTCTCAACTGCAGAAAGTAATGCCCCAAGGGCACGGGGTTCGTGAAGGATTGCGTTGGTTGTTAAAAGGGAACGTAACAAGCAAAGGGTGGTTCGCTCACCCAGTTGTTGCGGTTCGCCCTCCTCGGCCGGACCAAAAGGGCCTGATAGTGCAAAGGCAAAAGCGATATGTTCCCAGGTTAACCGGTCGCGTGCCAGTTTAATAACGTGTGTGCCTACATCATCCATTGACCAAATCTCAGAATCTATACATATCCCCATGCATGACTGATCTCGCCAAAATCCGCAATTTCTCCATCGTCGCCCATATCGACCATGGCAAATCCACCCTCGCTGACCGGCTCATCCAAGAGACCGGCACGGTGGAGGATCGTGATATGAAGGCGCAGCTGCTTGATAGTATGGATATCGAGCGCGAGCGCGGTATCACCATCAAGGCCAACACAGTGCGGATTGATTACAAGGCGGATGACGGCGAGGCTTACGTGCTCAACCTCATCGACACGCCGGGTCACGTTGACTTTGCCTATGAGGTCTCCCGCTCGATGCGCGCGGTTGAAGGCTCTTTGCTGGTGGTCGACAGTACCCAGGGGGTTGAGGCGCAGACATTGGCCAATGTCTACCACGCCATGGAGGCCGACCACGAGATCGTGCCGGTGCTAAACAAGATCGACCTGCCGGCCTCGGATTGTGACCGGGTGGCGGAACAAATCGAAGATGTTATTGGGATTGAGGCCACGGGCGCCATTCAGGTCTCGGCCAAGACCGGCCAGGGCATCCATGAAACGCTGGAAGCCATCGTCAAAGAACTGCCAGCTCCAACTGGCACGCGTGATGCGCCGCTAAAGGCGATGCTGGTGGACAGCTGGTATGACGCCTATCTCGGCGTGATCGTTCTGGTGCGGATCATGGACGGGGTGCTGAAAAAGGGTGAGCGGATCAAGATGCTCTCCAATGGCTCGACCCACCATGTGGACCGTATCGGTGTGTTCCGCCCCGAGATGGAAGTGATCGATGAATTGGGCCCTGGTGAGATCGGCTTCCTGACAGCGTCAATTAAGCAGGTGCGCGACACCCGTGTGGGCGATACCATCACCCATGAGAAAAAGGGCACCGAAGAGGTCTTGCCCGGCTTTAAACCTGCGCAGCCGGTGGTGTTCTGTGGTTTGTTCCCGGTTGATAGCTCCGAGTTCGAAGACCTGCGCGATGCGATCGACAAGCTGGCGCTGAATGACGCGTCCTTTAGCTTTGAGATGGAAACCTCGGCGGCGCTGGGCTTTGGCTTCCGCTGTGGCTTCCTGGGGCTGTTGCACCTTGAGGTGATCCGGGACCGGGTTGAGCGCGAGTATAACATTGAGCTGATCACCACGGCGCCGAGCGTGGTTTATCACGTCTATATGCGTGATGATACCATGATCGAGCTGCACAACCCGGCCGATATGCCCGACCTAACCCATGTGGATCATCTGGAAGAGCCGCGCATCAAGGCCACCATTCTGGTGCCGGATGAATATCTGGGCGATGTTCTGAAGCTGTGCCAGGACCGTCGTGGCATCCAGCAGGATCTGACCTATGCCGGCAGCCGCGCCATGGCGGTTTATGATCTGCCGCTTAATGAGGTGGTGTTTGACTTCTACGACCGGCTCAAATCGGTGACCAAGGGATATGCCTCTTTTGACTACCAGATGACCGGCTATCAAACGGACAATCTGGTCAAGATGTCGGTGCTGGTGAACGACGAGCCGGTGGATGCGCTGTCGATGATGGTGCATCGGGATCGGGCCGAGGCCCGTGGCCGTGCCATGGTGGAAAAGCTGAAAGACCTCATCCCGCGCCATATGTTCAAGATCCCGATCCAAGCGGCCATTGGCGGCAAGGTGATCGCCCGTGAGACTCTGTCGGCGATGCGTAAAGATGTGACGGCCAAATGTTATGGCGGCGACGCGACCCGGAAGAAGAAACTGCTGGAAAAGCAGAAGAAGGGTAAGAAAAAGATGCGTCAGTTCGGCAAGGTCGATATCCCGCAAGAGGCGTTTATTTCAGCGCTCAAAATGGACAGCTGAGGACCTGCTCTGAGCTGACCCTGCGATTGTTCCTAATGAGTTCTTGTGCAGGCGGTTGCGGCGAAAGTGCGCGCAAACCGCGCTGTGCCGATCTTCAGGGCGAGGCCATGGCCTCGTCTTTTGGGTCTTGGCGTCGCGCTTAGAACTTCCTGACCTTCGCATTTATGCGGGGGCCTGTCTGGCAAAGGTTCTCAACCCTTCAGTGGTGCTTAAAAAACGAGCATAATGGTCACCCGTTGGGCGTTTTTCGCTGACTTCGCGATGCCGCAACTCCGACCTCCCCAGATCCCGCGAGTGTTTTGACTTTGGTCAATGTCTTAGACTTGCCTTTGGGTAAGGTGGATCAAGGCTACTGATTTGGGAGGATTAGAGATGGATTTTGCAGCACGAAAGCAGGTGCTTGAAGCGCGACGGGTAGCATTGGCCGGGCATTTGCTGGAGGTCGAACACGCGCTGGATGCCCCGATGCCAAAGGACTGGGAGGATCGCTCATCCGAGCGCCAGGGGGATGAGGTGCTTGAAACACTTGGTCTCAACGAATTGGAAGAGCTACGCCAGATTGATGCGGCCTTGGCACGTCTGGTCGAAGGGTCTTATGGGTATTGTCAGATTTGTGGTGACGAGATCGCCGCAAAGCGTCTGGACCTTCTACCCGCCACGCCGTTTTGCAGTGGTTGCGCTTCATAAGGCTCGCGCAGATGGATGGGCGACAGCTGTGAGTGGCTTTTCATCTTGAAGGGAAGGCGATAAGGCGGGGGTATCTTATTTCTAGGAGGTCTTTCCCATGTCATGTGCCTTGTGTTCTGCCGAAGGGGCGACCCGATTTTTTGTCGTTACGGGCGGCCCAGAAGAGGTCGGCGTACAGATATGCGCGACCTGCCAGACACAGATCGAGGGCTCTTTGGAGCCTGACCACTGGCGCTGCCTTGCCTCTTCTATGTGGTCACAGGAGCCTGCGGTGCAGGTTCTTGCGGTGCGAACCCTTGGCCGTCTGGCCGAATATGACTGGGCGCGAGATCTGGCGGATCAATTGTGGCTGGATGATGAGACACGCGCCTGGGCCGACAATCAGGTCACGGGCGGCGGCCATGTCGACAGCAATGGCGCGCCTCTCTCGGCGGGCGACAATGTCGTCCTGATCAAGGATCTGCCAGTTAAGGGGGCTGGTTTCACCGCCAAGCGCGGCACTGCGGTGCGTGGAATTTCCCTGGTGCAGGACAACCCCGAACATATCGAAGGTCGAGTCGAAGGGCAGCGGATCGTTATTTTGACAAAGTTTGTGAAAAAGAAATAGGTGCTGCGGCAACATGCTCTGCAATTCGCCTATGGGGGCGCTATGGGCCGTTGCCGTATATGGAGCGATATGGCACAACTCACTCAAACAGACTGAACAGAAGAGTTTAGCATATGACTGACTTTGCCGAACGTCGCCGCATGATGGTCGACACCCAGGTCCGCCCTTCGGATGTGACCAAGTACCCGATCATCGAGGCCCTACTGTCTGTTGCACGCGAGGATTTTGTCCCCGATGCGCAGCGCGAAGGGGCCTATGCGGACCGCAATATGGATCTTGGTGGCAATCGTACCTTGATTGAGGCGCGCACCCTGGCGAAAATGCTGGATGCGCTGGATATTCAGCGCGATGAGCTGGTGCTCGATGTTGGCTGCGGGCTAGGGTATTCCACCGCAGTTGCAGCCCAGATGGCCGAGATGGTGATCGGCGTCGAAGAAGATGAGATCATGTCCGCAGATGCCCAGGCGCAGCTCTCTGATGCGGGCGCAGACAATGCGATTGTTCATGTGGGGGCCTTGACCGAAGGCGCTGCAGAGCATGGCCCCTATGACGTTATCATGGTGCAGGGCGGTGTCGAAGAACTGCCACAGGCACTGCTGGATCAGCTTAAAGATGGCGGCCGTATCGTAGCCATCTTCATGACCGGGTCCCTGGGTGAGGTAAAGATGGGGTATAAACAGGGCGGTCAGATCTCCTGGCGCTTTGCGTTCAATGCTGGCGCCGAGGTTATGCCTGGGTTTGAACGGGCCGCTGCTTTTTCTCTGTAATGTGAAGCCCGGTCCATAGGGGTGCGATCACAGGTAAACAAGAAGACTGACGGCTCATACAGCAGGTTTGGGCCGAACCATAATCAACTACCCGCGGCTGGCGGCGCGGCAAACGAATAGGGCGACCGATGTTGAAGAATAATTCGGCAAGTTTGTTGAAAACGTTTGTATTTGCAGGCTCTGTAGCGCTTGCATTTGCGCTGCCAAAACCCGCGAGTGCGGACAACCTGTCTGATGCGCTGATTGGCGCCTATAAATCCAGCGGTTTGCTGGAACAGAACCGGGCCCTGCTGCGGGTTGAGGACGAAGATGTTGCTTTGGCTGTTGCGGGGCTGCGCCCTATCGTCAATTGGACGATCAAGGCGAGCACGAGTAATACCCATAATGTGAATGGTCAGTCGCCGTCTTCGAGCTTGGACCAACTGACCACTAGCCTTGCCTTGGAACTTCTGCTGTATGATGGTGGTGCCACCAAACTCAAACAACTTGCCGCGCAGCAAACCGTTCTGGCGACTCGTCAAAGTCTCCTAAATATTGAACAACAGGTGCTTTTTGATGCGGTACAGGCCTACGTGAATGTCCTGTCACAGCAAGAGACCGTTCGACTGCAGGGCAACAACCTGCGCCTTTTGCAGGAAGAGCTAAAGGCCTCTCAGGACCGATTTGAAGTGGGGGAGGTGACCCGCACTGATGTTGCGTTGGCGCAGAGCCGCCTTGCTTCAGCCCGGGCCACCCTAATCCAAAGCCGCGGGGATCTTCTGACCGCGCAGGCCACATATGTGGAGGACGTTGGTCACCCGGTTGGCACAACTGCCGGTCAGCCCCCCTTGCCAAAGCGGGTTGCGTCTTTGCAGGCCGCCGAATCCATTGCTGCGCGCAACCACCCGAGCCTGCTGGGGCAGCAGCATAGTGTTAAGGCCGCGGACTTCGCCACGGATGCCGCGCGCAAAGGCCTGGGGCCGAATGTGAAACTTGGTGCAGAACTGAGTGCGACATCCAGCGTTAGCAATAGCTTCAGTTCCGACAGCACTGGCGGTAGCATCACCTATACACAGCCGCTCTATGCGGGCGGAAAGCTCGCCTCATCGGTGCGGTCTGCGATTGCGAGTGCAGATGCTGCGCGGGGACAATTGCTTTCAATACAGCGCGAAGTGACACAGGATGTTGCGGAGGCCTATGTCACTCTAGAAGCAGCGAGTGCCAGCCTGGTGTCTTCCAATGAGAGCGTACGGGCGGCGCAAGTGGCCTTTGACGGTATCCGGGAAGAGGCCACACTGGGGGCACGCACCACGCTGGACGTGCTGCAGGCGGAACAGGATCTGCTGAATGCACTGACGTCGCGGGTTCAAGCGCGGGCCAGCCAGGCCACTGCGGCCTACTCCCTGTTGCGGGCTCAGGGGCTTTTGACCGCCGAACATCTTGGCCTTGCGGTCGAGATTTATGACCCAACCCTCTATTACAATCTGGTCAAAGACGCGCCAGCGCAGGTCAGCCGCCAAAGCCGGGATCTTGACCGGGTGCTGCGCGCACTGGGTAAGAACTAGACCGGGCTGGCACCAACACCCAGAGGTTCCCGGTGGAAACAATGTCGGGAAAAAACTAAAAGTGTCTCTAAATGTTGTGCGATTGCAGCGGGAGAGCTACAGTCGTCGCAAAGGCTAGAGTGGTTCAAATACAATGTCCGATCCTGTAACGCAGGCTGAAATCGAAGATGTCCTGTCCTCAATCCGTCGATTGGTGAGCGAGGACGGGCGCTCCGCGCCGCGTCAGGTTGCAGTCAGTGCTGCGCGGGGGGAGGCGAGAGAGCAGGGCCAACCGGCGCCAGCAGCGTCTGTGCAGAAATCAGACCAGCCAAAACCTACCTCGCGCTTGGTTTTGACGCCGGCGCTGCGGGTGACGGAGGATCCTTTAGAGACGACAGATGTCGAGGCCGATCAGTCAATAAGCACGGAATTATCGGAGAGCAGCGCCGATCTGGCTGCCGCGGAAATAGATGCTGATTCACAGCGCGATGCGCCGATAGATTTTGACGTTGAGCCCGAGTTGGACCCGGCCGAGGTTGTGGCTTTGCATCCGCATGACACTGCCCATGACGCTGACGAAGACCAAGCCGTGGACGACAGCGATGAAGTTGCAGTGCCGCAAGGTGACTCTGAACAGGCTGCGGCCCCCCTGGAACAGGAGGAGGCCGCGCCCTGGGCGGACCCCGAGGCGACGCTGTTTGGCGCTGTAGAGCCCGCATTGCTGCCCTCTGGGGAAGAGGTGTCTGATCTTACGACGCAGGTGGGCGAGACGGTTGCCAGGCAAGAGCAGGATGTGGCGGCACCAGCAGCAGAGCAGGATGTGGCGGCACCAGCAGCAGAGCAGGATGTTGAACTGGATGGCAGTCAGCGGGTTTCGGCGGTGGTGCAGAAAATCGCCGAGCTTGAGGCCAAGGTGGCACGCTCAAGCGGCCAGTGGGAGCCAGATGGCGCCTCCCGTGATCCTTATGCGGGCACCAATATCGAAACCCTTGAGTGGCAGGACCACTATGACGCGGGGGACCACGAGGCGGATGTCGACGAGGCGCCAATCTCGCCTGATCAGGATATGTCTGACGCTGGTTTTGCTGCGGAAACACTGGCAGAGGAGGCCGCGACCGAGGCGGCTTTGGAAGCTCTGGACGCAGGCGGCAGCGAGGAAAGCTATCTCGATGAAGACAGCCTGCGCGAGCTGGTCGCTGATATCGTGCGCAGTGAATTGCAGGGCGCTTTGGGCGAGAGAATCACCCGCAATGTGCGCAAGCTGGTCCGGCGTGAAATCCAACGCGCTCTGGCTGCTCAGGACCTGATCTGACGAAGCGGCGGGCGCCTATTGAGAGGCGAGCGGGGGCTCCCGCCCAAAAAGGCTATCCTGTAGGGAGAGCCTTTTCCCTTGGGCTTGGCGCCGCGCTGACGCGCGGCGCGGCTCATGTTCCTGAACCAGCGGTGGTGGTCGCAGATGTTGCCGTACTTGGCTAGGAGGCCTGCCGCCGAGGGGTTAGGATCTAGCAGGGATTGGGGCGGCGAGGGCCAGGAGCTGATCCAGGTCCATGTGCTGCTCCAGATGATCCGCCAGGGCATCCAGTGTCTCGTCGACGCTCTCCTCATACTCGGTGGAGCTGTCATAGCCGAGCCGAGCCAGGTACTGGGCGCGAAAGCCATCCGCGCTGAACAGCCCGTGCAGGTAAGAACCCAAAACACGGCCATTGGCTGAGGCGGCACCTTCAATCCGGTCACCAATTTGCAGCCAGCCACGTTTGCAGCCGGGGCCAGTTGTGCGCCCCATGTGGATCTCGTAGCCCCGAACAGGCAGGCCTCCCTCAATACTGGTGGCCTCTGTCAGGGTGACGCGCTTTTCCTGTGACATCACTGTATCTACATCGAGCAGCCCAAGGCCGGGAACCTTGCCTGCGGCGCCCTCCACCCCCAAGGGATCGTCAATGGTCTTGCCGAGCATCTGATAGCCCCCGCAGAGCCCCAGCACATGGCCGCCGCGCCTGTGGTGGGCCAGGATGTCGATATCCCAGCCCTGGGCGCGTAGATAGGCGAGATCGCCAATGGTGGATTTGCTGCCGGGTATCAGCACCAGGTCCGCATCTCCCGGCAGGGCCCGCCCTGGGGGGACGATTTCAACCGTCACCTCGGGTTCAGCGGCCAGGGGGTCGAGGTCATCAAAATTGGCCATACGCTCCAGCTGAGGCACCACGACCTTGCAGGCGCCGCCCCTGCGGGAGGCGATATCCATCATGTCCTCAGCCGGAAGCTTCCACGCATCCCAAAACCAGGGGATGACCCCAAGCGAGGGCCAGCCGGTACGTTGGGCAATATCGTCGCGACCAGCATCAAACAGGCTGACATCGCCGCGAAACCGGTTCACCGCAAAGCCTACAATGCGCTCTAGGTCTGTAGGGCCAAGCACGGCTTGGGTACCGACAATCTGGGCAATGACGCCGCCACGGTGGATGTCCCCGACCAGAACAACAGGAGCCTGCACCGCGCAGGCAAAGCCCATGTTGGCAATGTCACCCTGGCGCAGGTTGGTTTCTGCCGGAGACCCTGCGCCTTCGATCAGCACCAGATCCATGTCCTGCGCCAGACGGTGATAGCTGTCCAGAGCCACCTCCATCAATCCGGTTTTGTCGCGCATGAAGGATCCGGCGGCCTGGGTGCCGCGCCGCTTGCCCTGAACGATGACCTGAGCGCCGGTATCTGTTTCGGGCTTTAGCAACACCGGGTTCATATCCACATGGGGCGCCAGACCCGCTGCCCGGGCCTGTAGCGCCTGCGCGCGACCGATTTCCCCCCCATCCGGGGTGACGGCTGCATTGTTGGACATGTTTTGGGATTTAAAGGGGGCCACCTTCAATCCGCGATGCACAAAGGCTCGTGCAAGCCCGGCAACAAGCAGCGATTTCCCGACATTGCTGCCGGTGCCCTGGATCATCAGTGCGCGTGCCGTCATGGTGCTCTCCTATGCGGACCTGTTCTTTCCCGCTTGATTGCCGATTGGCACCGCTAGGAAAAGAGCTTTCTTGATCAGGCTAGTGAATTGGGCGGGCAGGGCGCAGGAAAAACCGTCCCTAGGGCGGCCGTGTGCGACTTTGATCTCAACTGTGCGGGGGAAAGAAAAAACGCGCCCCCCAGGACGCGCTTTTCTATAGATCTATGATAGTCTTGTTTGGCTGTTCGGACCTAGGTCAGTTTCAGGCAGCTTCGGCCTGAGCAGCGTTGCGGCGTTCGCTTTCTTCGCGCGACAGGGCAACAGAGGTGCGGACACCCCGACCAACAAAATCCATCAATCCACCAACAACCCGCTCATTTGGGTCAATGCCAGCGCAGCTTAGCACTTCGCGACCATCGCGTGAGCGTGCCCAGCGGGCAATCTGTTCGGGGCCGTTGCCATATTTTTTATCATCGGCAATGGCGTCATCCAACGCGGCCAACACAACAGCAGCAAAGAGCTTGCGTGCTCGGTTGCCCTGTTCATTGTTGTATGCGGTGCCGTCAACGAAATCTCGCATCCCGTTTCCTTTATTGTTCTTGCTATTGC
>CAJXIL010000031.1 GCA_913054455.1 uncultured Roseobacter sp. | reverse complement strand
CTCCCAGCCAAGCCTCATCTGGTGACTTTTTTGAGTATTGGCTCGAGGAGCACCAAAATGAACGTAGCTACCCCCAAGATCACCCCAAAGGTGACAACCGGCGCCCTGCCCGCATCGCGTAAGATCTACGTGCCGGGTGAAATCCACAGCGACATTCGTGTCCCCATGCGGGAGATTTCCACCCATCCAACGGCGGGCGAAGCGCCGCTGCCGGTCTATGACAGCTCGGGCCCCTATACCGACCCTGACCAACAGACCGATATCCGCCAGGGCCTGGCCCAGCTGCGCCGCGACTGGATTCTGGCGCGCGGTGATGTTGAGGAATACGAGGGTCGCGAAATCACCGATGCGGACAACGGATTTGTCTCGGGCGAGCGCTTGACGCCCGAATTCCCGGTCAAACCAGCGCCGCTGCGCGCCAAGGACGGCAAGGCCGTGACCCAGCTGGCCTATGCCCGCGCTGGCATCATCACCCCCGAGATGGAATACATCGCCATCCGCGAAAACCAGCTGCGCGAGACCTCTCCCTGTCATCGCGATGGCAATGATTTTGGCGCCAATATCCCCGACTATGTAACGCCCGAATTTGTCCGCCAGGAAGTCGCCGAAGGCCGGGCCATCATCCCCGCCAATATCAACCACCCCGAGATCGAACCGATGATCATTGGCCGCAATTTCCTGGTCAAGATCAACGCTAATATGGGCACCTCTGCCGTGAGCTCCTCAATGGAGGAAGAAGTCGACAAGCTGGTTTGGTCGATCCGCTGGGGCGCCGACACGGTGATGGACCTGTCCACCGGGCGTAACATCCATAACACCCGCGAATGGATCGTGCGCAACTCGCCAGTGCCCATTGGCACCGTGCCGATGTATCAGGCGCTGGAAAAGGTCAATGGCATCGCCGAGGATCTGACCTGGGAAGTGTTCCGCGACACCCTGATCGAACAGGCGGAACAGGGCGTTGACTATTTCACCATCCATGCCGGCGTGCGCCTGCACATGGTGCCCATGACGGTTGAGCGCGTCACCGGGATCGTGTCACGTGGTGGCTCGATCATGGCGAAATGGTGCCTGCATCACCACAAAGAGAGCTTCCTCTACGAGCATTTTGAAGAGATCTGCGAGATTTGCCGCAAATATGACGTCTCTTTCAGCCTCGGCGATGGGCTGCGCCCCGGCTCGATTGCCGATGCCAATGACGCGGCGCAGTTTGCTGAGCTGGAATGCCTAGGCGAGCTGACCAAGATCGCCTGGGCCAAGGATTGCCAAGTGATGATCGAGGGCCCTGGCCATGTCGCCATGCACAAGATCAAGGAAAACATGGACAAGCAGCTGGAGTGCTGCCACGAGGCGCCGTTTTACACGCTGGGGCCGCTGACCACCGATATCGCACCAGGCTATGACCATATTACCTCGGGCATTGGGGCGGCAATGATTGGCTGGTTTGGCTGCGCCATGCTCTGCTATGTCACGCCCAAGGAACACCTGGGCCTGCCCGACCGCGACGACGTCAAGGTAGGGGTGATCACCTACAAAATCGCTGCCCATGCCGCCGATCTGGCCAAGGGCATGCCCGGCGCCCAGCGGCGCGATGATGCCCTGTCGCGCGCCCGGTTTGAATTCCGCTGGGAGGATCAGTTCAACCTGTCACTCGACCCTGATACCGCGCGGGACTACCACGACCAGACCCTGCCAAAAGAGGCCCATAAGGTGGCGCATTTCTGCTCTATGTGTGGGCCCAAGTTCTGCTCCATGCGGATCAGCCACGACATCCGCGCTGAGGCTCAGAAAGAGGGCATGGAGGCCATGGCCGCCAAGTTCCGCGAAGGCGGCGAGCTCTACGTGCCGGCCCCCAAAGACAATGCGCTGGAACCAGGCGCATGATCACAATCGCGGGGGCGGGGCTTGCGGGCCTCGCCACCGCTTACGAGCTGTTGCAACGCGGCGCAGAGGTCACACTCTTCGAGTCCGGCTCTGCTCCCGGCGCGGCGAGTGTCGCCCGCTATGCCGGGGGCATGCTGGCGCCCTTTTGCGAAGGAGAAAGCGCCGAAGAGGAGGTTGTTACCCTCGGCAGCCGCGCCTTTGAGTGGTGGGCCAAGATCACAGCGGTGCACAGGCGCGGCACGCTGGTGGTGGCGCCCCCCCGCGACCGGGCTGAACTCAGCCGTTTCGCTCGCCGCACCCGGGGGCATCAGCTGGTGGAGCGCGCCGAGATTGCCGAACTGGAGCCCGCGCTGTCCGGCCGCTTTGCTACAGGATTGTTCTTCAGGGACGAGGCGCATCTGGACCCGCGCCGGGCAATTGTTGATCTGGCGCAGATGGTCGAGACCCTAGGCGGTCAAATCCTCTATGAAACCCCGGCTCCACGACAGGTAGATCTGAACTGCACTGGTATGGCAGCCCCACTGTCCGCGCTGCGCCCAGTGCGCGGTGAGATGGCGATATTGCACTGCCAAGAGGTAAACATCCGCCGCACCCTGCGGCTGCTACATCCCCGTATCCCGCTCTATCTGGTGCCACGTGATGATCACCATTTCATGATTGGCGCCACCATGGTCGAGAGCAGCTCCACCCGTGCGCCAACCCTGCGAGCCGTCAATGAATTGCTCAGCGCCGCCTTTGCCCTGCATCCTGCCTTTGGCGAGGCCAGCGTGGTTGAACTGGGTGCGGGGCTGCGTCCGGCCTTTGCCGACAATCTGCCCCGTTTGGTTGAACAAGACGGCGTGCTTCACCTCAACGGGCTGTATCGTCACGGCTTTTTGCTGGCCCCGGAAATGGCGCACCGCGCCGCTGCGAAACTAAGACCCCAGTCTGCAGACATCTTTGCCAAGGAGCGAATCGGATGAAAATTACCGTGAACGCCAAACCCCATGAGGTTTCCGCCAGCACCCTGGACGGCGCTTTGATCGAGCTGGGGCTGATCAGCCCAGCACTCGCCACCGCGCTGAACGGCGCCTTTGTTTCGCGCGCGAAACGTGTTGAGACAGTGTTAACAGACGGCGACCGGATTGAAGTCCTGGCGCCGATGCAGGGAGGGTAACCCATGGAGTTCTACGGCACAGCCCTCGCCTCGCGCCTGTTTCTGGGCACTGCGCAATACCCCTCCCCCAAGGTGCTATGTGAGGCAATCGAGGCCAGCGGCACCGAGGTGATCACGGTTTCCCTGCGCCGCGAGACCTCAGACGGTGCAGGCACCGGGTTTTGGCAAATGCTGCGCCAGACCGGCAGGCGCATCCTGCCCAATACCGCCGGATGCCATACGGTGCAGGAGGCCGTCACCACTGCCCAGATGGCGCGCGAACTTTTTGAAACCGACTGGATCAAGCTGGAGGTCATTGGCCATGCCGATAGCCTGCAACCCGATGTCTTTGCGCTGGTCGAAGCCGCGAGGATCCTAAGCGACGATGGCTTCAAAGTTTTTCCTTATACCACCGAAGACCTGGTGGTGGGGGAGCACCTACTGCAGGCAGGTTGCGAGGTCTTGATGCCATGGGGCGCACCAATCGGGTCTGGCCAGGGCCTGCGCAATTCCGATGGGCTGCGGGCGATGCGGGCGCATTTCCCCAACACGCCCCTGGTGGTGGATGCCGGAATTGGTCGCCCCTCGGATGCGGCCGCAGCGATGGAGTTGGGGCTGGATGCGGTGCTGCTCAATACCGCAGTCGCCAAGGCCGGGGATCCCATCGCAATGGCCCGCGCCATGGCCCAGGCCGTGATCGCAGGCCAGACAGGGTATCAGGCCGAACCGATGCCGCGCCGCGATATGGCGGTGCCCTCAACCCCGGTTTTGGGACTGGCGGAACTGATATGAAGGATCACCAGAGAATGGAACGGTTTTATCTCATCGTGGGCCATGTCGGCCGTTTGGAGCTCTTGGTGCCGCAGGGCGCCAAATTGGTGCAATTGCGGATCAAGGACGAACCCGAGGCCGAACTGCGCCGCCAGATCGCCCGCGCCCGTGATTTTTGCGCCGTGCATGGCGCGCAGATGGTGGTCAATGATCACTGGCAACTGGCGCTGGATCTGAACTGCAATTTTGTCCATCTGGGACAGGAAGATATGGAGACCGCAGATTTTGCGGCTCTGCGCCGCGCTGGCATTCGCTATGGGTTGTCCACCCATGACGAGGCAGAGCTGGAGCGCGCGATGAGCCATGATCCGGCCTATGTGGCGCTGGGGCCGGTCTATCCGACCCTGCTGAAAAAGATGAAATGGGGACCACAGGGGCTGGAGCGCGTCAGCCGCTGGAAAGAACTGGCAGGGGACACGCCGCTTGTTGCCATCGGCGGGCTGACGCCGGAGCGCCTGCCGGGTGTTTTTGCCGCTGGCGCGGATAGCGCGGCAGTGGTGACGGATATCCAGCTGGCCGATGACCCAGAGGCGCGCTGCCGCCAATGGGCAAGGGGCTGCGCCTGATGTCGCGGTATGCCCGGCAAATGGTGCTGCCAGAGGTTGGGAGCGCGGGACAGGCCCGTCTCGCGCAAGCCCATGTCTTGATCGTCGGCGCCGGGGGGCTTGGCGCGCCCGTGCTGCAATACCTGTCTGGGGCGGGTATCGGCACCATCACCCTGTTGGACCCCGACCATGTGGAGGAGAGCAATTTGCACCGGCAGGTGTTGTTCACCATGGCAGATATCGGCCAGCTAAAAGTCGCTGCAGCACAGGCACATCTTTTGGCCGCCAACCCCAAGCTCACTCTGCATCCCCTCGCAGAGGCGCTCAGCGCGGCAAATGTATCGCACCATGTGAACGGTGTGGACCTGGTGGTGGATGCGGCGGATAGTTTTGCCACCTCCTACATCCTGTCAGACACCTGTCTGGCCGCTGGAGTCCCCTTGATCTCCGCTTCGGTACTGGCGCAACGGGGCTATGTGGGCGGGTTTTGCGGCGTGGCGCCCTCGCTGCGGGCGCTGTTTCCCGAACTGCCAGAAAGCGCTGCAAGCTGCGCCAGTTCCGGCGTGATGGGACCCATGGTTGGCATTATCGGCGCGTTGCAGGCCCAGATGGCGCTGAAAACCCTGTTGCACCATAGCCCTTCGCCGCTGGGGCGGTTGATGCAGGTCGAGATGGCAGATCTGACCATGAGCAGCTTTGATTTTCGCGGCGCGGATGAGCCAGAGAACCCCCTGCGGTTCACCAGTGCCGATCTGATCGCGCCGCAGGTTCAGGTGATCGATCTGCGCCCCCCTGAGGAGGCCCCTCAGCCCGCCACAGCAGCGGCGCGACGTATCCCACCTGAAGCGCTTGCGAGGGCTAATCTGGATCCGGACCGTGCGACCGTGCTCTGTTGCCGTTCGGGCGTGCGGGCCTGGCGCGCCGCTCGTGCGCTGCAGGAGCAGGGCTTTCACCACCTAGAAATCCTCGCCGTCGGGGACAGCCCATGAGCCGCATTCTAGTGGTGGCTGGCACCGACAGCAGCGGAGGAGCCGGTTTGAGCCGCGATACCGCCATGGCCGAACGCTTAAACTGCTCTGTCTCGCCGGTGGTCACTGCCGTCACCGTGCAAACCAATCAGGCCCTGATCGATATCCTGCCCATCGCCCCAGAGATCATCGCAGCACAGGTCAAAGCCGCCTTTGATCCCGGCGGCCAGCCCCCCAAAGCCATCAAAATTGGCATGATCGGCACGCCGGAGGCCGCGTTAAGCCTGGCCCAGTCCCTGCCTGGAAACCTCCCAATTGTGCTGGACCCCGTGCTCAAAAGCTCCTCTGGTGGGGCTTTGATGTCTTTGCAAAGCCTCGCGCCCCTTCTGCCAAGGGTGACTTTATTGACGCCCAATCTGGAGGAAAGCGCTCGGCTGAGTGGTTGCGACTTTTCCCCTGGCGCGCCCCCGGATCTGCCTCAGATACGGTCACAAGCCCAGCGCATTTTGGCCCAAGGGGTCACAGCGGTGCTGATCAAAGGCGGGCATGGTCGCGGCGCGCACAGCGTCGACCATCTGTTCACCACCACAGCGCATCAGGCGTTTTCTGCGCCCCGCCTTGCCAGCAACAAACGCGGAACTGGCTGTAGCCTAGCCACCGCCCTCACCTGCGCGCTCGCCCAAGGGGGAACGCTGGAGGAAGCCTGTGGACAGGCCAAGGCGCAACTGGGCCTATGGCTTTCCTAGACCCATTGAGGCACGCCTACCCCCTCGCGCAGGCATTGAGAGCGGTCAGCCTGACAGGCCCTGCTTTTCATCCTTTGAGATCTGCAACATGGTAAGAGTTTGCAGCAAAACCGACTTCCTAATGGGCTTTTGCAAAAAGTAATCCATTCCCGCAGCCAAGCAGGCCTCACGATCCGCTTCAAAGGCATTTGCGGTCAGGGCGACAATCACCGGCTGCTCCATATTCAACGCGCGGATTTCCCGCGTCGCTTCCAGCCCGTCCAGCTCTGGCATGGCCATATCCATCAAGACGATGTCAGGCTGCTGTTGCTGGCACATGGTGACGGCCTGCCGACCATTGTGTGCCTCGCTCAGGATGATCCCCAAATCAGCCAAGTATTTTTGCACCAGCAAACGGTTGGTTTTGTTGTCTTCTGCTAGTAGCACACGACACCCCGCGAGGGCAGCCGTATCCATCAGGGTTTCAACCCGGAAGCCACCGCTGGATTTGACCGGCTGTGCCAGCTGAACATTCAAGCGGAAACATGAGCCCGCCTCCCGCACCCGGCACAGTTCAATTCCACCGCCCATGCGCTTGGCTAAAATGCTGGAAATCGTCAACCCCAGCCCGGTCCCGCCAAAGGCCCGTGTGGTCGCGGCATCCGCTTGGACAAAACGGTCAAAAATATACTCCGCCTGGCTGTCGGAAATCCCAATCCCGGTATCTTCTACAGCAATTTCTAGATTATAGGGGTCCTGCTCATCGCAGGTCACCTTAACGTCCACCCCACCTTCTGAGGTGAACTTCACAGCATTGCCAATCAGGTTCACCAGAATTTGGCGCAGACGACCATCATCCCCATGAATCCGTTCCGGCAGGTTTTCCGCAAATTGGACCGACATCCACAGGCCTTTTTCCCGCGCTTTGGGGCGCAGCAGATTGACGGCGCCAGCGACGCAGTTTCGCAAATCAAAATCAACCGGGCTGATCGCCAAACGCCCTGCCTCGAGACGAGATAGGTCCAAGATATCATTTATGATTTTCAGCAGAGCATTTGAGGAATCCTGAATGGTCGTCAGATATTCCCGCTCCTCTGTCCCGAGATCGGATTCCGCCATCAACTCCGCCATACCAAGAATGCCATTCATCGGGGTGCGGATTTCATGGGACATATTGGCGAGGAACTCAGACTTAGCACGATCGGCACTTTCAGCCGCAACTTTGGCGTCATTCAGATCGTTGTTGCGCTGCAGCAGCGTCGCGTTTGCCTCAATCAGCTTTTCGTGCAGGTGCACATCGCGAGTCACATCAAGATTGACCCCAAGCATCCGTAACCAGCCTGCACTATCCGCATAGGCCGTCCCCATACTGCGAATGTGGCGCACCTCTCCGCTGGGGAGAACGATGCGAAATTGCGAGGTGAAACTGCCCCCGGCATGGGAGGCTCTGCGCATTTCATAGATGGCCTGCTGGCGATCCTCAGGATGGAGATAGCTCTCCCAGGTCCCGAACTCAATCGGCCCCTCCTCCTTATAGTCATAGATCCTGCGCAGGTTCTGATCCCATAGCGTTTCACTGGATCGGGTGTTCAGCTCCCAAATGCCGATCTTTGAGATGTCCACCGCGATCTCAAGTCGGCGAGACAGGATCTCCAATTGGCGTTCGCGCCGCTTCAACGTCCGAATAGCATCACGCCGTGCTGCGGACAGACGGCCCGCCATGAAGATGGGAATGACAATCAAGCCCCCCGCGACAAACACAACCAGGCGCCAAGGCCAGGGATTGGCCCTGCGGGCTGACCAGCCCCCCTTGGGGCGCGCTGCCATCTTCCAAGAGCCAGATGGTAGCGGGATATCCAGAGTAACCGGGTTATCTGCAAAAATGGCGGGATCGCCAAAGAATTGCGCCCCATCGACGCCCATTCCATCTTGCCCCATCAGCGCGACTTCGACCCCTAGATCCGGAGCATTGAACCCGTGGCGTTCATAGAGCTGACCCGCCTTCATAACCGAGGACAAAATGCCCCAGAAACGGCGGTTTTCGCCTGTACCGGTGAAGACTGGGAAGCGGCCAATAAAGGCCTCCCCGCCCTGCACCAACTCGACGGGCCCCGCCAGCACCATCTCGCCACTATCGCGGACCTTATTGGCCGCCTCTCGCTGGGCATCGTTTTGATTATAGTCCAGCCCCAGGGCCGCTTCGTTGCCGGCCAGAGGATAGATCATCGAAATCACCAGACCCGGCGCCGCCGCAACATGACTGATCCCGGAACGCGTTCCCATCACCATTTCACCCAACTGGGTAAATCGCTCCTGGGTCATATCCGGCTCTGTCGAGAGCACAGCCACCAGCCCGCGCACCAGTTGGATATCGGCCTGCAATGCCCCTTCCAGGCCGGATTGCAGTTGGCTCGCCTCTCGGCGCACATCGGCCCGCAGGGCCTGATCATGGATTGTCTGATTTTGCAGTTCTGAGTAATAGCCCGCGGCCAAAACCATGATGAAAGCAACCAATACGGGAATGTAGGCGCGCTTTAACAGCCCCACGACAGGTATTTTCAAAGAACCCTTCACGGTACTAACACCACGTCAACTCACCCTCTCTTCCCCATCTAGATGAGGTCGAGTTACTCTCCAATCGTCTTCATCCAGAATGAAACCTTCCACAAAGGTGTTCATTTCTGCTTAACAAAACTCACTCCTAGAGAGAATCGGTTCAATTTCCTTACCACTTGCGGTTCCAAATACCACATGATGCCAAGCCTTGCTGCGGTTAATCTGCCAGCAGCCAAAAAGCTACAGGCCTGACTTGCCAATAATTGCTAATCTACAGTCAGGTAAAGACACAACTAAAGAGGCAACGATTGTAACCTCTTTTCGGGTTCGAATGTCGGTTTTTTGTGCGGAGCACCTGCAGGTATCGGACAGAGGATGTACCGACAAATTGGATATCACAGCGCATCCTATCGATCCCGTTTCAGGTCACGCCAAGGAGTGCTACGCACGACATACAGACCGTCTGGGCCTTTACACAATGCTCTAACGCAGCGACCTTTGGGGGCGATAGTCAGGGCACAGACAAACGTAAAGCGTCAGTCAAAGCAATGGGCGTCACGAGGCCACCTGCGCCCCCCTGATCGACCGACGCTAGGCACAGGGGGCATCACGCGCGCAGGCTACTGGCGCAGGATCTCCAGCTGGGCGCGCAGCCCCTGGCGTCCCTGTTCAAACCGAAGGGTACCCCCATGCTGTTCTGCAACAGTGGCGACGATGGTCAGCCCCAAGCCAAACCCATCGATTGAGCGGCTATTGGCGCCGCGCTGAAACGGAGCCAATACCTCTTCGATCTCTGCCACGGTCAATTCCGACCCTTCATCCTCAACCGTGATCACCGCGCGATCTGCATCTGCCGCGAGCTGCACCTCCGCACGGCGGCCGTATTTCAGGGCATTATCCACCAAATTGGTCAGGGCGCGCTGCAGCAAAATCGGCCGCGCCGTCACCAGAACCCGACGGGCATCAGGCAGGGCCCCCTGCCCCGCGCGCGCGGAAAACAGCGATTGCCCGCCCTGCACCACCTCCGGCTCCATACGCAGATAGCTCACAGGCCGGTCCAGATCCTGATAGTCAGCCACCAGGGCCTCCACCAGCGCCGTGAGCGAGATCTGCCGTGGCACCTCCAGGCTCAATTCTGATCGCGTATAGGTCAACACGCTTTCAATCATGCCCGTCATACTGTCGATATCCGCCTCCAGCTTGTGGCGCAGAGTCTGGTCTTGGATCAGCGCCGCACGCAGCCGCAGCCGGGTCGCAGGCGTTCCCAGATCATGGCTCACCCCAGAGAGCACCGTGGCCCGTTTCTCGATCTGGGCCCGTGCGCCTGCCAGGTGCTCATTCACCGCAGATACAATCTCTTGCAGCTCCGCCGGACCTGGGGCGGAATAACTGTCCGCCTCCCCCAACAGGCGCGGCTGCCGCAGTAGCCGGGCAAAGGCCCCAAAGCTGGCCGTGGTCTCGGCGCTATGGCTGAGCACAATCGCCAGCCCTACCGCAGCCAAAATTGCCGCCAGCAGGCGCAGATCCGGCGGGGCCGCCTGACAGCCCCAGTATTGCGCTCCTTCAATTTGTATCCAGCCCTTGTCGCCATATTGCGCAAAAACCGCAGGATCACTGCAATGGCGGGCCAGCAGCGCTGTGACGGCTCCCAGCTGCTGCGCGGCAGTTGGGCGGGGTGTGGTTTCAAGGTCAGCAATGGCATAGCGCAACAGATCAGAGACGATCATCAGGCGCAGAACCGTGCCCAGGCTTGGTCCCTGGTCGGAGCCGGATTGGATCGAAATCTCAGTCACCATGCCACCGCTCTGAACCTCAGGCCGGTTCTGGCGGGCCCTGTCGCCACTTTCGCGTGACAGCGCTGGCACCGCCAGAACCTTTAGGCCCTGAGGTAAGGGCGCATCGCTTTGCAGGCTCTGATACAACAAGACACCCACCATCTGACTGCGGGCCAGATGCTGCTCCCAGGCCCGTGTTGAGTGCAACCAGAGCACAGCGGCCCCCAACCCAAGTGCGAAACCCGCTAGGATCCACAGGCGCGCCTGGGTTCTCAGAGCCCAACCACGGCTCACGCGGGGGGCTCCTCGAGGACATCCACCGCCAGCACATAACCGATCCCCCGTGCCGTGCGCAGCATCTGGGGATCTTTGGGGTCGATCTCAATCTTTGAGCGCAGCCGCCCCACCAGCATATCAATCGCCCGCCCCGTCCCGTCACTCTCCACGCTGCTACCAGCGGCAAGCCCCTCCGACAGCGCCGCCTGGATCTCCTCACGCTTCAGGGGAATATGGGGGTTGGCGAGAAACACCTTGAGCAGGCTGCTCTCCCGCTGGGACAACGCCACCTGAAACCCCTGTGGTGACAGGACCTCATCGCGCTTGCCGTCATAGCTCCAGCCGCCAAAGCGAAACAGAGCCAACTGGCGGCGATAGACAAGGGAGGCACTGCGGCTGGCCCGTTGCAACACCGCCCGCACCCGTGCCAACAACAAATCGGGGTTAAAGGGCTTGGCCACATAATCGTCGGCCCCGACCTCATAACCTGCCATGCGCTGGTGGTCCTGTGACAGGGCAGAGACAAGAATGATCGGCACATCCTGTTCGCGCCGCAGTCGGGCGCAGATTTCAACGCCGCTCTCGGATCCCAGCATCACGTCTAGCAGGATCAGATCCACACGCCCCGCCTGCATGCGGTCCCGGATCTCTGCCTCGGTTTGGGCGCCATGGGCGATAAACCCGTTCTGCTGCAAAAACTGCGTCAGCATGGTGCGGGTTTCTTCATCGTCATCCACCACCAGAAGTCGGGGTATCGTCATTGCCTCTTACTCTGCCTTTATTCTGCATTGCAGACTGCTGTTCTGTCCTTGCCCGCAAGACTGCCCCATTTTTACGGCCAAAGGTATCTCTAGGTAACAAGTTGTAACGGAAGCCGCAGTTTTCTGCGTTTTGGCGGCTTTGACAGGTTTCTCAGCCATTGCGACGGTCCCCTATGTCGGCGCAGGCTAGCTCTCAGAAGACCGTCGCCCAGCAGGCGACACCTGCGCCAATGCATCTTGGAGGAAGAGGCGGCGCAGTCCAAAGGGGCTCATCGGGCTCTTTACGACTTTAGGGAGGACGACACTATGAAGAGATCCGTTTTTACGGCTGTATCCACCTTGGCGCTGCTCACCGCATCCGTCACATCCGTGGCCCAGGCAGGCCCAGAGGCAGAGGTTCTGCACTGGTGGACCTCTGGCGGGGAGGCCAAATCCGTCGCTGTGCTGCAGCAGGAGTTTTCGGCCAATGGCGGCACCTGGACAGATATGCCCGTGGCCGGTGGTGGTGGCGATGCTGCCATGACCGCGCTGCGCGCCCGGGTGCTGTCTGGCAATGCGCCCACCGCCGTGCAACTGAAAGGCCCCGCCATTCAGGAGTGGTATGAAGAAGGCGTATTGGCGGATATCACCTCCGTCGCCGAGGCCGAAGGCTGGGATAAGGTACTGCCAGCCTCGATTGCGGCCCATATGAAATGTGAAGGCCAGTGGTGCGCGGCGCCGGTGAATGTGCACCGGGTGGACTGGCTCTGGGCCAATGCCGAAATCCTGGCCGCCAATGATATCGCGATGCCCAGCAGCTGGGAGGATTTCAACACCGCTGCCGATAAGCTGATGGCCGCCGGAGTGATCCCCTTGGCCCATGGGGGGCAGGCCTGGCAGGATGCCACTGTGTTTGAGGTCGTCGCCCTAGGCATTCTGGGCGCTGAAGGCTTTGACAAGGCCTTTGTTGATCTGGATCCGGAAATGCTGGGCTCGGACAAGATGGTCGCGGTCTTTGATCAGATGCGTAAGATGCGCGGCTATGTGGATCCCAATTTCCCCGGCCGCGACTGGAACCTCGCCACCTCTATGGTGATGAACGGCGAAGCGGCCTTTCAGATTATGGGCGATTGGGCCAAGGGTGAGTTCCTCGCCGCTGGCAAAGTGCCTGGGCAAGACTTCCTCTGCGCCTCCGCACCTGGGGCTGGTTTTCTCTATAATGTCGACAGTTTTGCCATGTTCGACGTGGACGGCGACGACAAACAACAGGGCCAGGACCTGTTGGCGAAACTGATCGTCGGTCAAAACTTCCAGAAGGTGTTTAACCTCAACAAAGGCTCGATCCCTGCGCGGGTTGATGTCGCAATGGATGAGTTTGACTCCTGCGCACATCTGTCATCGGCAGAGATGACCACCAGCTCAAAAGAGGGCTCTTTGCTGCCCAGCTATGCCCACGGTATGGCTATGCGTGGCGCCCAGTCTGGAGCAATCACCGATGTTGTCACGGCCCATTTCAATTCCGATATGTCCTCAGCGGATGCGGTTGAGATGCTGGTCGCCGCAGTGGCAAATTCGCTCTGAGGCCTTGGTGCCTTAGAGGCTGACACTCCCCACAGGAAAGGCCCTGCCCCTAATTTTTCCGGGGCGGGGCAAACCCAAAAAAGGCCCGATCAAATGCGCGCATGGCTGGAACGTCAGATCCCCAAAATGGTGCTGGCTCCCTCGTTTGTGGCGATCCTCATCTTTGTCTACGGCTTTATCGGCTGGACAGCCTGGATCTCCCTGACCCGATCAAAACTGCTGCCCAAATACGACCTGCATGGGGTTATCCAGTATAAGCGACTGTTCGCAGCGCCACGCTGGGACACCGCGATGGACAACCTGTTTCTGTTTGGCGCGCTGTTTATCTGCATTTCCATGGTGCTGGGATTGCTGCTGGCAATCCTGCTGGACCAACGCATCCGCGTCGAAGGCGTGCTGCGCACCATCTATCTCTACCCTATGGCGCTGTCGATGATCGTCACCGGCACCGCCTGGAAATGGATCATGAACCCCGGTCTCGGAATCGAGGCCATGGTGCGGGGTTGGGGATTTGAGAACTTTACCTTCAACTGGGTGATTGATCCCGATATGGCCATTTATGCGGTGGTCATCGCTGGTGTCTGGCAGGCCTCTGGCTTTGTCATGGCGCTGTTCCTGGCCGGGCTGCGCAGCGTCGATGGAGAGATCATCAAGGCTGCGCAGATTGATGGCATTCCCGGCTGGCGGATCTATTCGGCCATTATCCTGCCCTCAATGGCGCCAATATTTCTCTCGGCCTTTATCGTGTTGGCCCATTTGGCGATCAAGAGCTTTGATCTGGTGGTGGCCCTGACCGGCGGCGGGCCGGGTTATGCCACTGATCTGCCCGCTACCTATATGTATGCAATGGCCTTTTCCCGCGGCGACATTGGTCAAGCGGCGAGTTCCGCCATGGTGATGATGGGCGTCGTCTTTGCCATCGTCGTTCCCTATCTCTATTCCGAACTGAGGGCGAAACATGTCTGACTTTTCTGCCCCCCCTGCGGTGTCATCCCCTGTGCGCCCCGGTCAAATCGCCCTGCGCTGGCTGCTGTTTTCCCTGTTGGGATTATTCGCGCTATTTTACCTGATGCCGCTCTTTGTCATGCTGACGACCTCGCTCAAAAGCCTGGAGGAAATCCGCAGTGGCAGTCTGGTGGCCCTGCCGCGCGAGGTCACGTTCGAGGCCTGGCGTACTGCTTGGTCTGAGGCCTGCACCGGCATTCAATGCGAAGGTCTGCGGCCCTATTTCTGGAACTCGGTGCTGTTGGCGGTGCCCGCGGTACTGATCTCAACCTTTCTGGGCGCGGCCAATGGCTATATCATCGCGCAGTGGAATTTTCGCGGTGCCAATCTAATCTTCTCGGCCATGCTCTTTGGCTGTTTCATCCCCTTCCAAGTCGTGCTGCTACCCATGGCACGGATGCTGGGGCTGATGGGGCTGGCAGGTACAATTCCGGGGCTGATCTTTGCCCATGTGATCTACGGTATCGGCTTTACCACGCTGTTTTTCCGCAATTTCTACGTCACCATCCCTGGTGATCTGGTCAAGGCGGCCAAGGTGGATGGCGCCGGGTTCTTTCGCATCTTTTGGTCGATATTTCTGCCGCTGAGCCTGCCAATCATCGTCGTTACAGTGATCTGGCAGTTCACCCAGATCTGGAACGATTTCCTGTTTGGCGTCAGCTTTAGCCAAGCGGGCACCCAGCCGGTGACTGTGGCGCTGAACAATATCGTCAACTCCACTACTGGCGTCAAAGAATACAATGTCGACATGGCCGCCGCCATCATCGCCGGCCTACCCACCCTGTTGGTCTATGTGGTTGCAGGAAAATACTTTATTCGCGGCCTCACCGCCGGTTCTGTAAAAGGCTAATGCTATGTCTCCGATCCTGAACATCCAGTCCCTCAGCAAAAACTACGGCGCGGTGGAGATCCTCAAGGATGTGAATGTTGCCATCGATCCCGGTGATTTCCTGGTTCTTGTTGGCCCCTCCGGCTGCGGTAAATCCACCCTGCTGAACTGTATCGCTGGGCTGGAGCCGATCTCAGGCGGGTCGATCAGTATTGATGGGCGCGACATGACCCAGGTGAGCCCCAAGGACCGCGATATTGCCATGGTGTTCCAGTCCTACGCGCTCTACCCGACCATGACGGTGGCCAAAAATATCACTTTTGGCATGAAAGTGCGCGGTGTAGATGCCGCCACCCAGGCCCGCAAACTGGCAGAGGTAGCGCGACAATTGCAGATCGAACCGCTGCTGGATCGCCGCCCTGGGCAATTGTCAGGCGGGCAACGCCAGCGGGTGGCTATGGGGCGCGCATTGGTGCGGGATCCAAAGCTGTTTCTGTTCGACGAGCCGCTATCAAACCTGGATGCCAAACTGCGGGTCAGCATGCGCTCGGAGATCAAGAAGCTACACCAGAACCTGGGCGCCACCATGGTCTATGTGACCCACGACCAGATCGAGGCCATGACACTGGCCACCAAAATTGTGGTGATGAAAGGCGGCATGGTGCAGCAGATCGGCACGCCAGCGGAAATCTACAATCACCCGGCAAACCTCTTTGTGGCCGATTTCATGGGCTCGCCTGCGATGAACCTGATCCCAGCGCGCACCCAGCGGGCAGAAAGCGGCGTTCAGATCGAAATCACCCGCCCCGAGGGGGCGCCGATGATCCTGCAAGGCCCGCAGGTGCAGGACCTGCCCGAAGATGTCATTCTGGGGCTACGTCCCGAAGACATAATAGAGGCCGGAATGCGCAGCGGCGCCTCCGTGCAGGCCGCAAAATGTCGTATTGATCTGGTAGAACCTGCCGGAGCTGATACCTATGTGGTCTCAGAGCTGGGCGGCAGACAGGTCACCGCGCGGCTTCATGCCGAAACCAAGGCGCAGCCCGGCGCCATGCTGGACCTGGCCTTTGATCTGGCAAAGGTTTCCTTTTTTGCGCCTGACACCGGGGAGCGGTTGAACTGATATGACGCGTTTGGTTGCGGATCTTGGGGGCACCAATTGCCGTCTTGCCCTCAGCACAGCGCTGGGGCGACCCCTGATCGCCGGGCAGAGCTATCCCAATGCAGCCTTTGACAATTTTTCTGATTTGCTTGGCCAGTACCTAGACGATATTGGTCAGCCCCGATTTGCGGAGATGGTGATTGCTGTCGCCGGTCCGGTCAAAGACACCACAGCAGGGCAAAGCGCAGAGATTACCAATCGTGGCTGGCGTCTGGACTCGCAAGATCTGTCCCAATCAATGGGAGAGATTCCTGTTCATTTATTCAATGATCTTAGTGCCCTGGGGCATGGTCTCGCAGATCTGGAGACAGAGGACCTAGCCATAATCCACCCAGAGGACAGCACCGCGCCTTTGGCACAAAAACTGGTCATCGGCATTGGCACCGGGTTTAATGTCAGCCCTGTGAGTGCCACCCCCTTGGGCGTCAGCTGCCTGAAATCCGAATACGGCCATGTCGCCCTGCCGCTCGATCTGCACCAGGCCCTAGACGCGCAGATTGGCGAGAAGGCCCACGCCTTCAAAACCGTGGAATGCTGTTTTTCCGGCCGTGGCTTTGCTGCCCTTTATGCGGCCTTTGCACCCGAGGCCAAAGCACAATCTCCTGCTGATATCATGGCGGATTCTGATAGGGCGCAGACTATGAACTTTCTCCACTTCTATGCAGATCTCCTGGGTCAGCTGAGCTGCAATCTGCTCAAAGGGTTTTTGCCCAGTGGCGGGCTCTATTTCGCCGGGTCCGTTGCCCGCAACCTTCTGGAGGGCAGCGCCAAATCGACGTTTTTGCAGCGCTATACCCAGCCTGACCCGCTTATTCTCGATCTCACCCCGCCCGTCTATTGCATCCTGGATGATGCTGCGGCTTTAAAAGGCTGTGCAAAATTTGAGTTCCCGGCAAAACCAGAGAACACCCAGTGCTAGTCCTTTGCCCCGGCCCTGATGGCCTGATCCGTTATGTCGAACCAACTCTGTATCTCTGCTGTGGCCAATGGCCCGTTCTGGGCCGCCTGCAACAGGGGAAGCGCCCGTTGAAATTGCTGCTGTTTGGCAAAACAAATACCCAAATACGCCCAGATATCAGCCCGGTAGCCACAGTGGCCTCCGACCTGTTCCAGCACTTCAATCGCTTCGGGGACGCGGCCCAGCTGTAACAGCCAATAGCCATAACAAACCTCCAGATCCCGGATGAGCCCTGCAGTAGGGCGCGCAGCCGCTCGGGCGGCCTCAATCTCTCTCAGAGCCGCCTCTGGGTCATCCAAGCGCAGCAAAGCCTGCGCCCGTGCCGCATGCCAAGCCAGCCAAGGCACACCCTTTGGCGGCACTGTGGCTTGACCCGCCAGCCAATCGGCCAGCAAATCTTTGCCCTCTTCCTCCAGATCTGTCGCCAGATTATCCGCAACCAAAGCAGACCAGGCATGATTTGGATGCGCGCGGCAACTGGCACGCAGTAGATCCAGCGCGGCTTTGGGCTGATTTGTGGCCAAGAGATGCGAGACCCTCCGCCGCTCTGTCGCGCCAGGTTGAGGGGTGACAATGCAATCAGGCGGGCGCTTGGCCAGCAGTGCCTGCATGGTCTGTTTCGCCCGGTCGTGCAAAAGCGCGTCGTGATGCGCCGCCACCAGATAGACGCCAACCTCGCCCTGAACGAAATCCTCCCAGCCGTAGCCAATCATCGCCAACGACAGCAGGTTATGGCGATCCCCGCGCACCAGGCGCATGTCTCCTTCCAAAGGCTCCAACAGATGATCACGCCGCAGTGCCTCTGCCCGCACGCCCTGCTCTCCCCAACTGGTATCTGGCGCTCCCAGCTTGCGAAATACGGGTCCGTTGTCGACGACGCAGACACTCGCGGGGGGGGAATTTAGTTCTACAAGCTGGCGCGCAGTTTCAAAGGCTTCGGCCCCACCATAGGAAAATCCCGCCAGATGCAGCTTTGTGTTTGGAAAGCCATGATCCAACACCCTGGCAAAATAGCGCGCCTGATCTACAAAGCTGCGGTCGGAGCCTTGAGCAGGCGCAACGGGCCGCTGCACCACATAACAACCCAGGCCCTCTGGTGCCTGTTGCATCATCATCGTCAGATTTGGCCCGCTTGGCACCAAACCCGGCAAAAAGACAAGGGGCTCACTCCCGCTTCCCTCTTTTGCGCTGACCAGCGCTTGGTGCAGATCCTGCGGTGGTGTTTTCGCCAAAAGCGCCTGCAATCCGCGTGGCGTTGGCTCGCCAAAAGCTGTCGCAACCGGCAGATGGCAGCTGGTGCGCTCTCGAATGCGGGCAAGCAACGTAATCAACAAGAGCGAGTTGCCCCCAGCGGCGAAAAAGTCCTGGTCCAGGCCGGTAGGCGCTTGCCCCAGGACCTGTTGCCAGCCGTCACGAATGGCCGGGGCAAGATCGGCCTGCAGCCCTGCGTCCTGATCCGCTAGGTTTTCGCAACTTGCAAAGATCTCCTTGGCCCGCAGCACCAGCGCCCGTCGATCCATCTTACCCGAAGCCGTCACGGGCAAGGCCGCGCAGGGCGCAATCAGCCCGGGAACCCAAGCTGAAGGCAGATTGCTCTGCAGATAGCGGCGCACCCTGGGCTCTGAGGCCTCGCCTTGCGGGACATAAAGGGCCGACAAGATGGTCTTGCCAGCGATCTCGGTTGCAAAGACCGCCGCGCCAGTTGTCAAACCGCTGGCCAGCAGAAGGTTTTCAATCTCACCCGGTTCGATCCGTTGGCCACTGATTTTCAGCTGATCATCCATCCGGCCTGCGCAGCTGATGGTCCCATCACCGCCCAGGCGGCCCCGATCCCCAGTGCGATACCAGCGCGCGGCCTGGCCAGGTTGGTTTGCCGACAGGAAACTCTGTTCCGTCCGTTCTGGAGAGTTGAAATAACCCGTCGCCAGGCCCGCGCCGGAAATCCAGATTTCCCCCAGCATTCCTGGCCAAACCGGCCGCCCCCTAGGGTCCATAACCGCGAGACTATAGCCGGGAAAAGGCTGACCAATCTGCGAGCCCAAGGGGCGCTTTTCCCCCTCATCGGGCATCTGAGAGGGGATTTCCTGCCAGGTGGAAAACACCGTGGCCTCTGTCGGGCCGTAGACATTAAAAAGCCGTCCCACCTTGGGCCGGATTTTCGCGACAAGATCCGGGCGCACCACCTCGCCGCCCACAAGCGCCTTGAGCTGGGGCATCAGGGGCAGCCCCGCCTCAATCAGCATCCGCCAGAGTGAGGGCGTGGCAAAGAAATGCTGGGGCGCGGTGGCCGCCATAACCTGGAGGATATGCCAGGGGTCGCGGCGCAGCGTTTCCTCGATCATGATCAGCTCGCCGCCAGTGACCAGCGGCAACAGAACCTCGTAGATGATGCTGTCAAAGGTGATGGCGCTGCACGACAGCATCCGTTCGCCAGGACCTGCAGCAAAAACCTGCCGTACCCCCGACAAATGGTTCGCCAAGGCACGATGCGGGATCGCCACGCCCTTGGGCTCTCCGGTGGAGCCTGAGGTGAACATCACATAGGCTAAATCTTCAGCAGCCAACCCCTCAGGAGCCCCTTCCTGGATACCCTGAGAATTCGCAGAGGCCATGTTACCCACATCACCAAGTGAGAGTGCTGGCATACCCAAAGCCTGTGCCAGATCCTCTTGTGCTATCAGATGCTTCGGCTCGGCCTGTTGCAGTATCCGCCTGATCCGTTCCGGCGGATCCAACACCGAAACCGGCACAAAGGCGCGCCCCGCACGCAGAATACCAATCAGCGCCGCAACAAAGCCCGCCCCACGCGGTAACGCCAAGGCCACAAGATCCCCTGCAGATCCCGGCGCGCTCAAAATCGCCCGCGTCCAGGCGGCACTTTCCTGCTCCAGATCAGCATAGCTCCAGTGCAGATCGCCGCAGCGCAGGGCGGATTTCTCCCGATGCTGGGCAAATGCTGTGGCCAGCAGGTCCCCAACCAAAGGGCTGGGCGTGACGGCGGGACAGGACAACAACCGGGAGGCCTCCGCCGTCGCTGACCCATCCTGCAGCAAAGAGTCAAAGGGGGCTTTGGGGTTCTGCAACGCGCCTTTAAGTGTTGCTGTGAAGTGCTGGACCATCCGGGCGGCGGTTGCCGCTGAGAAGCGCTCTGCATTCCAGAGCAGCTCCCCCTCGGCGCCACCCGTGCTACGTTCCAGATTCAGGGCCAGCGCAAAGGGGGTGGCGCGCCCAGCCTGCGCCAGCGGCTGACTGGTGCACCCAGCAAAAGACAGACTGCGTGTTGAAAACCCTCGATGATTCAACACCACCTGAAAGGTGTCATGCGAGGCCGGTGTGTGACCGGCAAAAGCAGATGAGGCCTGGTGCGCCAATGCCCGCCCCTGGACTAACCCTTGGGTCAATGCCGCCTGTTCCGCCTGACAAAGCTGGGCAAAATCCGCGCCCTCTATCAGGGGGGTGCGGATGGGTAGGGTCTGCACAAAGGCACCAAGCATCCCTTGTAGTCCCGGCCCATCGCGGGTCATCGCAGTCGTGCCAATACAGATCTCGCGCTGGTCTGAAATCGCACTCACCGAAAGACGAAAGGCCGCCAGAAGCACCGAAACCGGCGAGACATGCAGCCGCGCAGCCAGCGCCTCAAGTGTGGACCAGCTCTGCGTATCGATCTGCACCGGAGTGCTGTTGCCTTCAAATGAGGGCGCTGTGGGCGCGGCAAAATCAAAGGGCAGCGCCAGTTCTGGCAACGGCGGCTGAGCTCGGCTAACAAGTGCCAGATCCTGCGGCCCAGGCGTGGGTGGCCCGCGCTTGGCCAATTCCAAAGCATGATCAGCAAAATCAAAAACGGGACGCTCTTGTGCCGTGGCCCCTGCTGCGCTCTCACCGATCACACCTGTCTCGGTTAGGGCATCGTAGCACTGCCCCAGCTCCTGACAGAATTGCCCCACGGACCAACCATCCATGATGGCATGGTGATAGACCAGAAGCAGCACCCAGGCCTGATTGGCAATCTGATAGGCCCGCAGGCGCAACAGAGGATCGCGCCCCGTGTCAAAAGAACGCTGACCTTCCCGAGCCAGGATTGCCTCAACCAACAAATCAGAGCCAGGGCCTTGCGGATGTTGGCGCAGGTCCGTTTCGACAAAATCTACTGCTTTCTCCTCAGAAACACGCATCTGCAAAAGACCCGCCTGCGCGAATAACGCCATGCGCAGGCAATCGTGTTTTTGGGTCAGCGCGATCAGGGCCTGCCGACAGCGTTTGGGGTCAAAATCCCCCTCAATGCGCCAGGCGCGGCTAACATTTGCGAGGCCCTGCTGCGGAGCCAGTTGGTCTAGACACCAAAAATCCTGTTGGACCTTTGGCGCAGCCACCGTGAGATCCCCAGCCGCGCGGCGCGTTCGGCCGCCTGCTGGCTCATTGGACCGACCCGAAAGTCGGCGACGTAGCCTGGCCCGCAAATCATTGACTTTAAATGCCATCTACGCCCCGCCACCCCCAACTTGAGATTTCCCAAAACAGGCCGCCATAGAGACCGAAATCACGGTTACCCCTTCGTCAATCGAGACAGGTGAGAGGGCACCCGACAGAGCCTGTTGCAGCGCCTCCGGTGACTGGACGCTCAAACCCCGCGCGCCCCAGCCCCGTGCAATCTGCGCATAATCCACCGTTGCGCCATAGCGGATGACATCCGGGCTGTGGGCTGGAAACCATTTATCCTGAAAGTCTGGGCCATTGATCCCGCCATTGTCGGCCACAATAATGATCAGCCTGCCCCCCAGTCGTTGGGCTGTTTCCAGCTCGCTTGCGGACAGGCCAAAGCCGACATCCCCCACCAGCGCCACAACCCATCGCCCCTGGCCCTGTTCCTGGCCCTGTGATTGGTGCAGCTGCTGCAGTGCAGCGCCCAGCGCAAAAGGAATTCCCAGACCAATGGTCCCATTCTGGCCTGGTGTCATCCTGGAAAATGCTTGCTGGACCGGCCAGAAGTTATGACCACTGGACAGGCCAAGCCCGCTGTCAATGATTGTCACTGCGTTTTCTGGAACCCAGCGCGCCAGGGCCTCACAGAGCAGGTTCATCTGCTTGGCCTCGACATCTGCCTCGGCCTGCTGCCGCAAATTCACAAGGGCCTGCGCGTGGGCCTGGGCAAGGCAATCTACCCAGTCGGCGCGGCGCGGCTCTGGGCTGGCCGCTGCAAGTTGGGTCAACAGATCCTCAAAATCAAGAGGAAGCGGATCAATTGGCACCTCTGTGCCCAGCAGGCTGCGGGCGCTAAAGCGCCAATCCAAGCCAGCCCCGCAAAGCAGCACGTGATCGCAGTTCTGCAACGCCTCTTCCTTTGCCAGGAAAACGCTGAGGCGATGGCGATCAGGCAAAATGCCCCGCCCCATATCGGTGGCCAGGACCGGCAATTGCAACTCTTCAAGCAGGGTCTGAAACCGGCGGAGTTGATTTGGAGTCGGGTTGGCCTGCCACCGCAGATCCTCGCCCAGGATCAAAACGGGCCTCTGTGAGCCATCCAGCCGCACTGCGGCGGTCGCCGATTTCGCCACCGATTTCGGAGGGGGCGCGGTCAAAGCATCGGTATGGCGCGCGTTCAGAACGCTCAGCCCGACTTCGACAAAAATGGGTCCGCGCGGCGCGGTCTGGGCCTGCTGCAGGGCCTGGTGGATACTGGCAGCAAGCGCGGTGCGATCCTTTAACCGCATCACTGCCTTGCAGCAGGGCGCTACGGCTTTGGCGCCGTCGAAACTTTGAAACAGAGGCGCGGCCTCTTGGTCCTTGTCCTTAGGCTCTGGCGGCTCCACAACGCCGCCGATCAGGACCATGGGCCAATGATTGCTCTTCGCGTCAGACAGGCTTGTGACGGAATTGGTCACCCCCGGAGCGGGGGAACACAGGGCCACGGAACAAAACTGGCCAGCTTGATAATTATGCGCCATGGCCGCACTCAGCGCGCCGGATTGGCTGCGACAGCCGATTACCGTCAACCCGGCGTCGACGCAGGCCCCCAGGGTCGCATAGACCGGGTTGCCTGGCAGCGAATAAACATGGGTAATCCCCCCTGCTTTAAGCGCCTGCGCTATGGCCTGGTGACCATTGGGGGCAAGTCGGCGTGCCAAATCCCGGCGCAAAACGGATGGACGGCTCTTTTTTTGCCCTTCTGCGCCCCTGGTCGCGTCTATCTTCATGCCTTTCCCTGCAACTGTACCGGTGCGCACCGTCATACCAGAGCGGCCGCTTCGGGCCCGACCAGGCCCTTCACGGCCTGTTCCAACTGCTCCAGGTCCTGCTCTGACAAAAGGCCCAGCACATAGTGCGACAGCGCAAGCGGCGTTGGATGGCGAAAGACCACCGTTGGCGGAATATAGCAGCCCAACAATTCTCCAAAGGTGATCGAGAGCTGAACCCCCAGAATGGAGTTGCCACCACAGTTGAAGAAATTGTCATCCAGCCCCATGTGCTCCAAATCGAGCACCTCAGCGGTGAATTCGCACAGGATGATCTCAACGGCGGTTCTTGGCGCACGAAAAGAGGTGGCGAAATGCGGTTTCAGGCTCTCCCACATCTGTAGACGCTGGCGCTTTCCAGTGGCGCCCACTGGAATTGCATCCACGATGATGATCTGGCTGGGCACTTTGTAATCTATCAGCTGGGTGAAAAGCTGGCTACGAATTGCTTCAGCCGTCATCCGGGCCTCTTCGTCCAGACAGACCGCCGCCACAAGATCTTCGCCCAGGCTTTGGTGCGGCTGCGCAAAAGCCACTGCATCCGTGATACCGTCAATGTCCAGCAGGGCCTCATCAATCTCACGCGGAGAGATTTTTTGCCCGCCGCGATTGACGATCTCTTTGCGCCGCCCGGTGAGAGTCAGGTAGCCCTCAACGTCCACCATACCCAAATCCCCTGTCCAAAAGCCCCCCTCCTGGAAGGCCGCGCTATTGGCCTCTGGGTTTTGCAGATATCCCGGCGTGACAGCCCCGCCCTGAATAACAACGTTGCCGACAGCGTTGGCGGCAAGTGGATGGCCTGCGTCATCAAGAATGGAAATGCTGGTGCCCCGTGCTTGGCCCACGGTGCCCGGTTTGCGCCGCGCGGGCGGCAGCGGGTTCGCCGCAATCTGATGGCTGGCCTCGGTCATGCCATAGGCTTCGATCACTGGCGCACCAAAATAGCGTTCAATCCGGGCAATCACTGATGCCGGCAAAGGGGCTGAGGAGGAGCGGATAAAGCGCAGGTTATGCGACAGCGGCTCTGCGCGCTTTTCCAGATGCTGAATCAACACCAAGTGCATGGTTGGCACCGCTGAGAACCAGGTGACTTTGTGGTGTTGTAGACTGTCGACAAACCTATGGGGCAGGAATTTACCCGCCAGGACCACAGCCCCGCCAGCAACCAAGGCCGCGCCCAGACAGGCCATCAACCCGTGGATATGGAACAGCGGCATTGCGCAAAGCGAGACATCCTGATTGCCCAGTTCAAGAGACCCTGCGATATTCCGCGCTGAAACCGCGAGGTTCTGCTGGGTCAGCTGCACCATCTTGGGGCGCGCGGTGGTGCCAGAGGTATGCAGGATCAGCCCAGGAGCCGAAGCGGCCGACTGGGCGGGAAGCGCCACAGGCTGCGGTGCCGCGTCTAAAAGCCCGTCGTCGATGACCAAACTGGCAACACCTGCCGCCGCAATAGCCGCATGAGCGGCAGCGCTAGCGCCCGCCCCCACCAGAACCAAGCCCGGTTGCAGATCCCTGAGGTAGAATAGGAACTCTTGGGTGCTGTAGTCTGGGTTTAACGGGGCTGCGACATGTCCGTGCAAACAGGCCAGAAAGCCCAGTACAGCATGGCGGGCCTGTGGGGCAATGACCGCGATCGGGGCACCGGGCTCCACCTTGGATGCGCAGATGTCCAGAATGAGCTGATCAAGGGCGGCAAGGCAACGCGCGCCAGTCAATGGCCCGACCTCTTCACACATCAGCGCTGGTTGGTCCAACCGCTGTTTAAGGCCCGCGCGTAACTGTGCGCCAAAATGTAGCAACGGCCTCTCCCAATCAAACGAACTGCTGCGGTCAAACGCCGCGAAAAAGTGAATAAAATTCAACTATTCGCCGAGAATTAGGAAATCAAGCATTCCGTCCCAGAAACGCGCCCCTTGCGTTAACCTTAGTTAATAAATCAGCGCAGGAGCAACCAAGCCCGGGCCATGAGCTTTCAGGTCATCTTTTACCCGTCGCGTTGATTTTGCGCTCCATCAGCTTCTCAAACAGGCCCGGCGACAGGCGGTTGAGGATCCAGGAGAGCCGCGCAATGCGCCCCACGGGAATAAAGGCCCGGCGCCGTTGCAGCCCTCTTATGATCTCCTGCGCCGCACTATCGGGGGTCATGTAGTCCACCCCATCCCCTGCAGATCCGGGCCGGGCAATGCCATTTTCTTTTGCTTCAGAACGACCGATATTGGTGGCGACAAAACTTGGTGCGGCAATCGCCACGCTGACGCCGTGCTGTTTTTCTTCCGTGCGCAGCGATTTAAAGAACCCCTCCAACGCGTGTTTGCTGGCGGCATAGGCCGTGCGATGAAACAGGGGACTGAACCCAGCAACCGAGGAAATCGCCAGATGGGTGCCCTTGGCCCGGCGCAGGTCGTCCTGCAGTTTTTGAGCCATCTCAGTCGCGGCAAAATAATTGATATCAAAAACTTTTCGATGCGCTGCGGCGCTCAGATCCGCACAGGCTCCAATCCAGGTGATGCCGGCATTATAGATCACCAGATCAATCGAGGCCTGCTCTTGCCGGATCTGGCGACACAGCGCTGCCATGGCGTCACGCTCGGTTAGATCACAGCCAAAGACCTTCCGCCCCGCAAGAACCGGCAAGGCGTCAAGCGCCGGGCCAGGCAAATCTATCAATACGGTGGACCAGCCCGCCTGCCGCAGCCCTGCGTCCAAGGCCAGCCCTAGCCCGCCTGCGCCACCGGTGATGACTGCCGTTTTTTTGTGGTCGCTGTTTTGCCTCATAGCCCCGCCGCCTTTTGCCACAGCGCAAAGACCTCAGCACTGGTCAGATCCGGCACATAGCCAAACTGTTCCTTCAAGGCACGATTATCCAACACGGGACGATATTGCAGAAACCGCACTTGATTAGGCCCATAGCGCGACAGTTTCAACGGATGGGCGACGGCTAGCGCCAGTTTGAGCAACCAGACAGGCAGACGCAGTACCGGTTTGTTCAAAGCCCCTGCCAAATCCGTCACGCCTAGGGCACCGTCTCCGGCGACGTTGTAAATCCCCGCAGGGCCTTGTGTAATTGCGCGTTGCAGAATGCGCGCCAGATCTCGGGTCCAGATAAAAACAAAGGGGCTTTCACAGCCCTCCAGAGCCAAGAGGCGCGGCTTATGAAAAAGCGCAGTGATCTGATTTTCCAGCCCCGCCCCCAACACAGTACCAACCCGCAGTACCACCTGTTCAAGCTCCGGCACCTCGGCGCGGGCTTTGGCCAACATCTCTTCTACCTGACGTTTGTGATCCGAATAGGCGAACTCTGGGTTGCCACGAAGCGGATCGCTTTCAACCAGGGGAATGGCGTTATCGGCGTGATAGCCATAGGTCGCCCCAGAGGAGGTCACCACCAGACGTTTGACCCCATGGGCAATGCAGGCGGTCAATACATTGCGCGAGCCAATAACATCTACCGCATGGGCAAAGTCGCGCGTCGTTGGGGCAACGATTGAGGCCAGGTGGATCACCACATCCGGACGTTCGCGTCCGATCACCTGATCGGGATCATCCCCGCGCACATCCAAGGTTTCAAACCGAATACCAGTCGGCAGATCGGCTGGGGGCCGGATGTCTGTTGCCACCACCTCATAAGCGCTGTCCTCAGACTGGGCAAGTTCGCGCAGCAGGGCAGACCCCACATCGCCTGCGGCCCCTGTAATCAGAACTTTGGTCATCGCTTCGCCTCCCGACGTGACATGATCTGGGCCAGACAGAGGCCCGAAATCGCGTGCCAGATGCCCCAGAGCGCAGCCACCACAGCCATGCCGCCAAGCCCGTTAAAAAAGCCAAAGATCAGCACCAATCCAAGGCCGGAGTTCTGGATACCCGTTTCAATGGTGACGGCCCGCCGGTCATAGTCAGACAGGCCGGCCAGCCTGGCACAGCCATAGCCGGCAGCCAGTGCAATGGCGTTGTGCACCACCACCAGCCCGCCCACGTAGGGGGCAAACTGCAAAAAGAAGCTCCAATTTGCCGCAAGCGCCAGCACCACAAAGGCCAGAAAGATCAGCATCGACAGGTTCTGCATCGGCCTGCGCACCCGGTCAGCCAATGTGGCATGGCGGCTGTTAAGGTAGATCCCCAGAATCAAGGGCAGCACCAACATCAAGGACACGGTGATGGCGATCTGCACCGGGTCAATCTCCACCCGGTTCAAGATCTCCCGCGTCGGCCCATAAAGCTGCCCCCAAAAAGCTATATTGAGCGGAGTCACCAGGATAGCGCCCACCGTGGCAAAGGCGGTCATCGAAACCGACAGGGCCGCGTTTCCCCCGGCGCGATGGGTGATGAAATTTGAGATGTTGCCGCCAGGACAGGCAGCAACCAGGATCAGACCCAGCGCAATTGAGGCCCGAGGTTCGACCAGAAGCACCAGAACAAAGCTGAGCGCGGGCAACACAATGAACTGCGAGATAAGACCGGTCAGCACCGGCTTTGGGGCCCGCGCCAGCCGGGCAAAATCGCTGAGCTTCAGATCCAGCGCGATGGAAAACATCACAATGGCCAAAATGGCATTCATGAGCAGCAGACTGGAGCCGCTGAAGTTAAGAACAACCCCGTCCAGATCGGTCATGTGCGGCCTCCTGTCAGCGCCGTGATCCAGCCAGTCACGGCTTTACGGTAGGTGGCCTTGTCAACGTAATAGGCCATGCGCGCCAGTTTGAGGTAATTCATGCCCCCCGTTGCCCGCTCAAAGCCAGCAGATTTCTCCTGCTTTAGCTGCGCCGCACCTGCGCTGCCCTCCTGCAACCCATTGATATAGTGCGCGACCATTTCGGCCTGCTCGTGCCGTCCCTGCCAGCCCAAGCCCGAGGCCTCGACCATGCCCAACACAAAGAGATCATCGCGGTTTGGATGCATGCAGTTGAGGTAGAGATGTGGCGCTGCCCCCTCCCAGTTCAGCAGTTCCTGATCGATAAAGGGATAATGCAGCAGATAGCCAGTTGCAGTCAGGATCATGTCATACTCTGCCTGGGCGCCATCGGTGAAATGCACCGTCTTGCCCTCTATATGATCGATATCCGGGCGCACCTTCAGGTCGCCGTGGCCCGCATGGAACAGGATCAGCGAATTCACCACCGGATGACTTTCGTAGAGCGCGTAATCCGGCTTGGGGAAGCCGTATTTTTGCGGCTCCCCGACAAACCATTTCAGGATCATACCATCGACCCGGCGCTTCAGCCACATGGGCAGGCGAATGGCGCCGCCCATGGTATCTGCCGGTTTGCCAAAAACATATTTGGGCACAAAGTAATAACCGCGCCGCATGGAGATATCGCAGCTCACCCCATGATGGATCGCATCCACGGCAATATCGCAGCCAGAGTTTCCGGCACCAACAATCAACACGCGTTTGTCAGCAAACTGCCGGGGATCGCGGTATTGGGCGGCGTGGATCATCTCGCTGTCAAAACTGCCCTTGAAACTGGGGATATTTGGCTCCGCCAGGGTGCCATTGGCGATCAGCACCCCCGCAAAGACATCGCTGTGCTCCTGCCCCTCGCCGTCCCGCCAGGTCAGCCGCCAACCTGCTCCGCTATCGCCAAGGGGCTCACAAGACAGCACCTCACAGTTGAAGGCGTAATCTTGGTAGAGGTCATAATGGCTGGCAAAGTCGCGAAAATAGCGCCGCATCTCCCGGTGCGAGGGGTACTCCGCAACCTCCTCTCTCATGGGAAAGTCGTCAAATTGAGTCATCTTTTTGGACGAAATCAAATGCGCGCTTTCATACATCGTCGAATGGGGCGCATCGATATCCCACAGCCCGCCCACATCGGAATGAAGCTCAAACCCCTGAAAGGGAATGCCCTGCTCTTTCAGAACTTTCGCCATCGCCAGCCCCATGGGCCCTGCGCCAATCAATGCAAAGCTCTGCGCCGTGGCGCCGTTTTGCGCCCCGCTTGCCTGTGCCGTCATTATCTTTCCTCCCATGTGCACCCTGGGGGTGCGCTTTTAGATTGAACGACTGTTCAAAATAGGGCAAGCTGTTTCTGAAATGACTGGAAAAGTACAAGAAAATCAAAGGCAACGCGCGCCAAGCAAGCGCTCTTTAGCCACCCGCCAGCGCATTTTTGATGCCGCAGAGCAGCTGTTTTCTGAGCGCGGATTCGAAGGTGCGTCGGTGCGGGACATCGCTAGGGCCGCTGGCGTGCAGGGCGCGCTGGTCAATCATCACGGCGGCAGCAAAGAGGCGCTATTTGCCACCGTGGTGGCGCGGCGGGCGGATGAACTGGCTCAACTGCGGCAGCAGGCCCTGGCGCAGGCTAAGGCCGCAGGACCGCTGACACTGCGCCAGATCCTGACATGCTTTATCGCGCCTTTCATCGACAAGACCCTCAACGGTGGCGCCAGCTGGGCCGCCTATGGTCGGCTGATCGCCCATGTCTCATCGGATATACGTTGGCAGCACATTGCCCAAAGCTGCTTTGACCCAACCGTTAAGCTATTTCTGGCGGAGATTTCAGCAGTTTTGCCAGAGGCCTCACAGCAAAAGATCAGCGCGCATCTGGTCTTTATGGTCTCTGCCATGCTGGCGCTTTGCACCTCGCGCTGGCGTATCGCCGGCCTCGCCGAGGGCGAGACCGCAGAAGATCTAACGGAGGAACTGCTGGCCTTTTGCGAGGCCGGTTTTAGATCCTAGGCGCGACAAGCCAGCCCCGCCGCCCTTATCGGGCAAGCACGGCCTGTTCAGACCAGACAAAGCCCTGCGCAAGCAACCTGCGCTGCACCCTGCCCGGATAATCCGTGACGATTGCATCGACCCCAAGGCCAATCATCCGGTCGATGTCTGCCACCTCATTCACCGTCCAGACCGCAACGCGCAGGCCCAATTCCCGCGCCCGCGCCACCTGCGCTGCCGTAACATCCAGGTAATAGGGACACCAGAGCGCGCCAGCTTCCCGTGTCACCAGGTCGGGTACACTGACACCGGCTTTGGTCAAATCGGGGCTTGCAGGGGCTGCATGGTCCTCACCAATATCGGCGGCATTGTCTGGCAGCTGCGTGAGGTAAGAGGTTGGCATTTCTGGCGCTTGCTTTTTGCACTCAGCCAAAAGCGTCCAGTCAAAACTATGCATCAAGGTGCGTTGGGTAAGCCCCAGCGCACGCACCTCTGCCACCACGGCGGCCACCACATCGGCACGCGCCGTCGTATTTTTCAGTTTGTCTGGGTCTGATTTGATCTCCAGCATCAGATGCACATCCTGATAGTCTGGCTGGGCGATCAGTTCACAGAGATCGCTCAGACGCGGGATACGGGCCCCATAGAGAAAGGCCTGGTCGGGAAAGCGCCGACCATAGTCGCTGCGCCCGTCCAAGCCGCCCACATCCAGATTTTCGAGATCAGCCCAATCCAGATCAGAGACTTTGGGCTCCTCCCCCTGCAACCAATTGCCCGCCTGATCCCGCACAATCGAACCGGTGAGGCTGTGGTTATGGGTGATCACTGGCACCCCATCGCGGGTCATCACAACGTCGAACTCCAGCAGGCGCACGCCACAGTTCAGCGTAAAGGCAAAGCCCTCCATGGTGTTTTCCGGCATAATGCCGCGCGCACCGCGATGCCCAATCACCCGGATAAGGCCATCGCCACCGGTAAAGGCCGCCAGCTGAGGAAAGTGCATCATGCCTCAAGCCGTTTCTCAGTCGCAGGATCAAACAGATGTAACAGCTCTGGCGCGACCGAGAACCGGTGCTGCGCCCCCGTTTCAGTGCTCACATGCCCCGCTACAGAGGCCACCATGGCGTGTTCACTGCCGCTGAGCGTGCCATGCAGCAGGGTATTGGCGCCCAGCTGCTCCACCATATCCACATCGATTGCGATAGGGCCATTTTCATCCGGTGTCAGATGCTCAGGGCGAATACCCAGCAGCGCGGCCCCGCGATAAGAGGAGGTCGCGGGCAGTTTGGCTTGGGTCGACAGGACCATAGTGTCGCCCTCAACCATCGCCGGGACGAAGTTCATCGCCGGGCTGCCAATGAACCCTGCAACAAAGATCGAGGCGGGCCGGTCATAAAGCTCAATCGGCGTGCCAAATTGCTCCACATAACCGCCGTTCAGCACCATCAGGCGATCGCCCAAGGTCATGGCCTCAACCTGATCATGGGTCACATAGATCGAGGTCACCCCAAGGCGCTGTTGAAGTTTACGGATCTCCAGGCGCATCTGCACCCGCAACTTGGCATCCAGATTCGACAGGGGTTCGTCAAACAAGAAGACCTGCGGATCGCGCACGATGGCCCGCCCCATGGCAACCCGCTGGCGCTGGCCGCCCGACAATTGCCGGGGTTTTCGATCTAAATACTGGCGGATTTCCAAAATATCCGCCGCTTCTTCGACGCGCTTGTTAATCTCC
>CAJXIL010000030.1 GCA_913054455.1 uncultured Roseobacter sp. | reverse complement strand
ATCCGTCCGGGGAAAGGGGAAGCTTGGCAATCATCGGATTTATGCAACAAAGCCCCTCAAATTACTGGGATACAACCTCTCGCTACAACGCTCTGCATATTTCCAAGAAGATCATCCCGATTATCCATTCCCTTGATGAGGCTGGCCTGCTGGACCTCGCGAAGGGAAGCTACTCAGGTCCATATGTTCGGGGAAACAGAACAACGAGGATCCGGGCCTCTGAGGTCCTACAGGGCTGGTTCGCTGAAGCTGCCTTTCAGCGCGACGACGTAGGCAGGGCCGCTGGCGAAGAACTGATTGTCCTACGTGACACAAACGAGGGGAACGTCGAGTACCAAGACACCGATGAGACCACTTGGATGCGGGAAGAAGTGCAGCGCTACAATGAGGTAGTTGCTAACGCCTTCATCGATATTCCAAGCCAGGAAGAGCCAAGGGTCGATGACGTCGCGATCGATCATCATCATACACGGACCCGCCGGATCTTTAGCCGCTCTGACTGGAACCTAAATGGTAGGTTCTATGGGGGCTGGTGGCAGAGCCTTAACAGCGACTGGCGCTCCAGGATCTTCATCAATGACACTCCAGTGGTCGAGGTCGACTTCCGGGGCCTGCATGTTTCGTTGTTGAGCCTTGAGGCCGGAGTCGAACTCACCGGCGATCCCTACGACGTGTCTGAAAGTCTGCTGGGTGGCATCCCGGCACGGCTGCAGCGCCAGCTAATCAAGCGGCTTGTTCTGACGGCGATTAACGCGGGATCGAAGGACGCTGCCTTCAAAGGGTTTCGCGACGGTTTTTCGACCGGGCATGCTGGCAAGACGATGACCAACGAACAGCTAGAAACCCTTCTCGCTGCTTTCCTTGAGCGTTCACCACATCTGGCTGACCTGCTGTTCAAAGACCACGGGATCAGACTGATGAACCTGGACGGTCGGATCTCGGAGTTCGTTCACCGTCATTTTTGCGATCAGGCGGTTCCCGTTCTTTCCGTTCATGACAGTTATCTGATCGACTACACCCGTGTCGGAGAGCTGAAACGAGTGATGGCAGTAGCGTCGGAGCGGGTGTGCGGGGTGGCGCTGCCAACAGCGAACCAGTTCTATGGGCTGGATGAAGTTGATCCGGGGGCGGAGTACGTCCAAGACTATGTGGCCTTCAGGCAGGTTGCTAGGTCAGAGGGGTATCTGCGACGGATGGCTGAGCATGAACAACGGACTGGTCGACCTGTTGAGCCGTTTACGCTCGGCTAGCCCTCTTCTTTCGGTAAAAAGGCATCCATCGTGTTCATCAAAACACATATGGCATGTTCGAAATTGTCATGTTGATCATTGACGCCATCCTTCCATTTGACGCCATGGAAGGTGTTATTCCGAAGGCGGTAAACAACGAGGAGAAGGCCAATTAATTTTCCTTGAGGCGTGCTGGTGTTTCCGAGCAGAGCCGATCTGATACCTTCTACTGTCTCCCTGTTCGGCTGCATTTTCGGGCTATCGCCGACCAAAGCATTGAAGCGTTTACCTTTGATCTGCCCTGCCTTTACGTATCTTTGCGTGTAGTATGAGAATGCTTCCTCGAAGGCGGAAAAGTCATAGTCAGCTGGCATTTTCTCGTTCACGAAGTCAGTAATGCTCTCCGGGCTCGCGTTGTTGTCGAGGGCCTGAAATTCAAAAATGCTCCATACCATCGAGAAGTACATCAGCGTGGCTTTGATTTGCGGGTTCAGATCACGATAGCCGTACTGCCTTTCTCCAAGCCACGCCTCCAAAGCCGTTACAGCGTTTTTTGTATCTCTGAAATTTAATCGCTCGATCATTGCTGTGTCCCTCTCCATTCGGCCCGGACGTCTTATCACTCGGCAGGTACTCGTCCCAGATGCGATCGCATAACCCGGCGACCTCAGGGTGATCTGACCAGCGGTGGACGTCTATGGGGCGGGAGTGCCAGGGGTTCTCTATGTCTCCCATAGGTCACCTTTCTTCTAGGTAAGGAAGGAAGAACCTGGGGTCTCTCCCCTACGCCTTCTATTCATTACTTATACCTATTCCTTCCCCCTCCTAGACCCCAGGTAACAGAGAGGGAAGAGGTGCGTCAGCGGTGCTTCAACGAAATAGGGGAACCGGATCGTCTCAGGGGGGGCTCCCTCTGCCCCACTATACTCAGGCATAACGCTGACGGCCTCTCCCACAGCGGGAGGGGTCAACTCAAGCAGGCGGGTAAAGGCACATCCAAGTACATCACCAAGGGGGGGCTTCAGAGCCTCGCCAGAGCCACCCAGACTACCCGAAACCACTGGGGCAGAAACGGGGGCGATTGGGGCCAGTCGGGGCTCCGTCGCTCTTACGTCTATGGCTGGAAAGTACTGGCTGGGGTGGTAGGATTCGAACCTACGATCTTCAGTACCAAAAACTGTTGCCTTACCACTTGGCCACACCCCATCAGTGAGCGGCGTTCTAGTGTGAGTTTCGGGGGGGCGCAAGAGGGATTGTCGAAAAAACCAAAACTTTTTCCACGCCACTTCTCGCGCCTTCCAAAACTACTCCACCAAGCCCGCTGTTTCCCCCATCCAGATCAAGATTGCGCCTTGCCGGTTCCCCGTCTCTACGGCCTCATGGGCTCGGCAAGCCTCTGAAACAGAATAGACCTTTTCAATATCAAAGCTCAGCGCACCGACATTCAAGGCCTCGTTCAAACGGGAGATCATTTTGGCCCTTTCCGTTTCCCTCAGCAAATAGACAAGGATAATTTCCAGCCGTACCGCCTTAAAAAGAAGCGGTAAAAAAGGCAGGATCGGTGACATCTCCTGTGCAGAGCCATAGGCCGAAATGCAGCCGTTTTCCGCGATCACTTGGGCATCCGTTTCAATATTTAGACCAAACTCAACCTCTACGATGAGATCGACGGGGCTGGCGCCATTGGCCTGCAGAATTTGCTCTGCCAGATCTTTGGCACGGTAGTCCAACACCACATCTGCCCCCGCAGAGAGGACGCGGCTACCTGCCTTGGGACTGCAGGTCGCAATGACCCGCGCACCGCCCCATTTGGCGAGCTGCACAGCCAGGATGCCGACAGTCCCTGCGCCACCTTGAACCAGAACAGTTTTGCCTGTCACATCTCCCTGGCCAAAAACGGCGTAGCAGGCCGTGAGCCCTGGAATGCCAAGGATGGCGCCCACTTCCAGGCTCACGTCATCGGGCAACGTGACCGCCTGCTCAGACGGGAGCGCGATCTGTTGTGCCGCTGTACCGCAGGCGCGGCGAAATTGCCCGTTCCAGATCCAGACCCGTTCTCCAATGCGGCTGCTTGAGACCCCCTCCCCTACAGCGCAGATCACCCCTGATCCGTCACTATGTGGAATAATGCATTCCCAGGGAAAGCCTTGCAGACCAGGCTGCCCACGTGAGCGAGTTTTCACATCCGATGGGTTAACACCCGTGAAAGCCACATCGACGAGTACCTCTCCTGCAGCTGGGTTAGGAGAAGGCAGGTCTTCCACCTGCAAAACCTCAGAGGCGGCGCCAAAGGCGCGGTATGTAATGGCTTTCATTGTCGCGTGTTCCTTGTGAAGTGCTCCCCCGTGGACAGTTGACTACTTTGCAGCCTGCAAGAAGCAGCCGGGCGCCCTTGGGGTTTCACTTCAGGATACAGCGCAATTTCGGGAAGGACAGTGGGAGCGCGACAAAGACACCACGTCACAGAACTCTGACACTAGGACCCCTCACATCAAAACGCTATTGGGCAACTCGGCCCCCACTGCTGAGAGGCCTCAGGCTGGAACGCCCGCTTGTTTTAATGCATCGGCCCATTCAGTGCCTTCTCGCGAGGCAGCGCCTGGATATTCCCGGTGGTACGTGGTCAAATTAAACTGCGGGGAGGCTGCCATCAGGTTTTGAACTGCCTTACGTGCCTCGCCAGGGCGGCCAGAGAGCTGGAGCGCGATAGCTTTGGTGCGCAGACTGGCTGGATAGGCGGCATTTGCCTGTAGCGACCGTTCCGCCAGTTCAATGGCACGGTCATAGTTATGGGCGGAAAGGTTCGCAGAAGCGGATACGGAGTCGAAATAGTATTTCTGTGGCCCTAGAGGCGTGAGGCGCCGCGCCGCATCAGTGAGCGCCACCGCCTCGATCGGACGCCCCTGATAGGCCCAGGTCGCCCCCTTTAACAGGATTGCCAAAGCCTCATTTGGATTGTCCTTCAATGCAAGGTCATAGGAGTTCTGCGCCTGATCAAAATCAAACAACAGGTGACTGGCGATCGCCCCTTTAAGCGTATGCGCCAAAGAAAAACAGGGGTCTGTCTCTAACGCGGCAGCTGCATACTTTTCTGCCAACCCAGCATCTATCTGGCGATCCCTGGAGAATCCTTTTTGAACGCGCAGCACATGCCAGAACCCCAGCCATGTCAGCACTACGGGATGCTTCGGGTCGCGATCTTGTAGGACCCTAAGGATTTCGCGCGCCCGCCCAAAACGGTTGGGTGTCATTTCCTGCATCATCGAGATGGCCGCCATAAGCAACAAATGGCCTTCCAGGCTGGGAAGCGGTTTAAAGGCTGCGACCCGGACGGCCTCTCCTACCAAGGTCTGACCAATTTGCCGGGTTGCTTCGCGCAGGGCCTCACTTCGCCCGGACATCAAGTCTGGCAACGGCCCCTCAAAGTGGCGTGACCAGATCACCTGCTCGCGCTCAGCATCATGCAATTCGATCTCAGCAGCCACAAGCTGCCCATTTGCACGGACAGAGCCAGATACTAGGTATTTCACCCCGGCAACGGCCGAAACTTCGGAAGGACGCACTCGATTGAGGTCAAACTGGCGGGATGCCAAATAGGAGGTCACGGTGAAGGCCTGGCTGCGTGCCAAACTGCGCGACAGTTCCTCTGATATCAGGGAACCCAGGGGGGAAGTGTCTTCTCCGGGGGCCAGCTGCACAAAAGGAAGAACTGCGATCTGCGGCAACAGTGCTTCGGCCCGTGGGCGCTGCTCTTTCTGGGCTAGTTTCCCGACACCCGCAGAGCTGCGGCCCACTTCAATCCGGGTCTGCTGCAGCCAGCGGGCAAAATTTGCCTCGTAGGGCAGTTCAAACCCCTCCATAAACTCGGCATCACGGGCGCAGTCCTCAAATGAGACTCTGCTCAGGTCCAGAATGACCCTTTCCCTATTGGCGTTGATCACCTGAGCGATAGCAGGCCCTAAATGACGCCTCAGAGTAGACAAGGCCGTCCTCAGGCTGGCTTTGGCTTGCTCTGGCTGCGCCAAGCTCCAAAGTGTCTGCTCCAAAAAGGCACGTGTGCGAACCCCGGACTCTGCCATGCAAAGCAAAGCCAGCAGCGCCTGGTGCTTCGCCCCTAAAGAGATCGGCGTCCCGTCGCCCTGAGCAACATTGAAGGCACCAAATTGACCAATACGAAGCAGTACACTCATGATACACTCCCAACAAAATTAGCACACGATTAAATTACAACAACACCCCCCTTAATTGTAAATAAAAAAAACCAATAAAATTTCTTCAGATTAAGTTAACGGCAAAAGTTATCAATTAATACTCTTGAAGCTAGCAGCCATTTTTGAATGTTATCAAATAACTAGATTGAATCTCAAATTTCAAAGCAACCAGAGATTGAAATCAAATTCTGCCAAATGTTCGTTAACCAATGTGAACACTGGACAAAAAAATATAAGAATCATATCTTGATTGAGACACTTGCACTCAAAAGTCCCATCACCGGCGATCGGATCAAATACAGCAAATTTTCTGCCATATTTCAGTCCCCTCCCAAGACACTACAGCCGCCTATCACGCTGGGCATTTCAAAGAGATGAGAGCCCGCCATGTGCCTAAGAATCGTGGGACGGAACAAACCTATAGGCACCCTGAACGGTTTCAACCCGTCCAATTCCGCCGTTTGGGAAATGATAGCCAATCATTTGCATCTGATCATGGGCCAACATATCCAACAGGCGGACCCGCGTTTTCCCAGCAAGTTCACCATCCTGATCCGTACCGATTGACCATTCTGGTTTTGCAAAACTCACATGATGGTTTCCAATTGCGTCCCCGCCGATGAGGAGACTTTGCTGTCCGTCGCGTAACTCAAACGACATATGACCTGGAGTGTGCCCATAACTCGCATGGGCTGCAACGCCCGGCAAAATCTCTTGGCCACCTTTGAACCTGCTCAGGCGCTCTTCCATGACCTCCAGACGTCGACGTGCCCCGACCGCCATCGAAGCTCGGTCACCAGAGATCGTCGAGGCCGTGTTTGGATCAAACCAATAGGCCCATTCGGCCTCGCCCATCAGATATTCAGCATTGGGAAACAGGGGGTCATCAAAATCATCCAATACGCCCCAAAGATGGTCGGGGTGACAATGAGTAAAGACCACATGGCTCACCTCTTCCGGGGCAACCCCTGCCGCATCCAGCGCGTTCGTCAATTGCCCTGCGGTGTTTTGAAAGCCCGGCCCAGATCCTGCATCAAACAATACCACCCTGCCCCCGTGGCGCATCAGTGTCACATTGATTGGCGGATGTATTGGCCCATCAGGTACCCCACGGGTCTGAAGGATCTGATCAACAGCATCGGACTCCAGCCCGGCAAAAAGCATGGAGCGCGGCAGGGTCAAGTGACCATCAGACAGGGTCATGACCTGCATATCCCCCAGCGTGAGCTGCCCTTGGCCCACCGCGTTTGCCAAACTGGTTGTTGGCACCAACGCACCGGCCACCAGGCCCGCAACAAACTCTCTACGGTTCACTGTCATATCTTCCCCCACCAGATCTGGCACATCCATATTCACAGATGTGAATTTATAGAGATCTCCGCATTTGGCAAGGTCAAGCCCCCACTGCGCATTAGACCTGTGCCTCTTGGCGCGTAAAAAGGCCCGGCGCATCTACCATGCACCGGGCCTCTCTCGTCATCAGTCCCCTCCTAATGAAGGGAAACCGCTACCGCACCAGATTACTGGCGGCTCAGCTCTTTCCATTTGCCTGCTTCGACAACCGAAATCACGATATCATCTGCGCCGCGGTGATCATCGCCGCTGTAGGAGATCTGCGTGTCGGTGAGTGCATCGAAATATGACAGAGATTCCATACCCTTAATGAAGGATTCCTGGGTCAATTCCTCGCCTGCGGCCTCCAGCGCCCGGACGACTGTATCCGCAGCAGAATAGCCCAACATGGCAAAGCCACCGGCTGGTTGACCGAATTTGGCCTGATAATCCGCAATGAACTTAGCCGGAGCCTCGTCCTCGGCGCGGGCGATAAGGTCCACCCAACCTGCAGCAGCATAGAGCCCTTCAGTCACACCGCCTGGAACGGCAGCAACAACATCAAGGAAACCAGCCGAGGTGTTGAGGAACTTGACGTCAGTCCAACCCAGTTTCTTGGCGGTACCAACAACAGTAATCCCCTGCCGTACGCCCAGAGCCATGGCGACAACATCACAACCCGCCGCTTTCAGCTTGGTCAGAGAGCCAACAAAATCGAGTTCATCCGGCTTGTGGCTGGTCTCAGCCGCATAGGTCAAGCCCAGCTTTTCAGCCGTCGCCACTGCGCTTTCCTGGATTTCTTTGCCAAAATCCGAAGGAATATACATGCTGCAGACTTCTTTGGCGCCAAATTCACCTGCCAGATAGGTCACACCAGCATCCACCTGATCGTAGTAGCTGGAAAAGCCGATGAACTTATTCTCAACCGGATCCTGAAGCATCTGGCGCGCAGAGGAAAGTGGTCCAACGTTTGGAATGCCCTTAGGGTCCAACAGCTTGAAACCCGCGATATTCATCGGCGTGCCCAAAGACAGCAACATGCCAAAAACCTTGTCACGGTTCAGAAGCTTGTTATAGCCCTGCATTGCGCGCGGAATCTGATAGCCGTTATCCTCGACCACGAAACGGATCTGGCGACCATGTACGCCGCCCGCCGCATTAGCCTCTTCAAAGCGCATATTCGCACCGTTGGTGGCGGGAACGCCAACTGCTGCAAAGATGCCGCTCAGGTCATTGACCGAGCCAAACACAACCTCGCTGTCGGTCACGCCCTGGCTGTCAGCCTGCACAGCAGACGCCGCCGTCAGAGCCAGTGCGCCAGCCATCAGCGTGCCCGTCATCACCTTGGATGTAAGTTTCTTCATTTCCATTTCCTCCCTGGATTATTTCGCAGCGCGTTCAGATCACGCCGTCAATACATGTCGTCGATCAGTGCCTTATGCTTCTTCTCCACAAAACTGCGTTTCAACTTCATCGTCGCCGTCAACTCATCGTCTTCTGCGGTCAACAAGACATTGATCAAGCGGAAATCTTTGATCTGTTCCACCCGGGCAAAATCCCTATTCACCGCTTCGACCTCTTCGCCAATCTGCTTGACCACCTCCTCCGCGGCACAGAGCGACGCAAAGTCACTAAATGGTATCTTCCGGTCTTGCGCGAATTTTTCAACATTTTCCTGATCAATCATGATCAGACAGCTGAGATATTTACGCTGGTCCCCAATCACCACCGCATCTGAGATATAGTGGCTGAACTTCAGCCTGCTCTCGATTTCAGCGGGGGTAATGTTTTTCCCGCCCGCAGTGATGATAATATCCTTGATCCGGCCAGTAATGGTCAGATTTCCGGCCTCGTCGACGCGACCGACATCCCCTGTCCGCAACCAGCCATCTGCCGTAAAGGTCTCAGCGGTTTTTTCGTTGTTGCGCCAGTAGCCCTGAAAATTGTTCAACCCCAGGGTTTGAATCTCGCCATCCTCGGCAATACGCAACTGAACACCCGGCACTGGATGACCAACGGTTCCCGGCACGTTCTGCTCTAGGGTGTTGATGGTCGCAATGCCGGCGTTTTCAGTCATGCCGTATCCCTCAATCAGAGGGACACCAATTGACCAGTACCATTTCAGCAACTCAGGAGAGATGGGAGCAGCCCCGGTGCCGCCGCGGCGCATCTTATCCATGCCCAACATCCGGCGCAGATTGCGCAGCACCATAAAGTCCCAAAAGGCATAGGTCGCCGCAATACCCGCAGGGGGCTCCTTACCCACCATCACATATTCTGCCCGCGCCTGCCCGGACTTGATTGCTTGCTGAAAGGCCCAGCGCCCCATTGTTGTGGCTTCTTGCGCCAGAACCAGAACCCGCGAGTATATTTTTTCCCAGACACGCGGCACCGCAAAAAATGTTGCTGGAGAGACTTCCTGCATATTGTCAAAAACCGTTTCGGGGCTTTCGGCAAAATTCACTGTGCTTGAGGCACCAAGTGGGAAGTAGACCGAAACATTGCGTTCAAGAATATGACAAAGCGGCAAAAAGCAAAGCTGCTCATCATCAGGATCCACGGCCAGGGCGCGCGCACCTGCCTCCATTGAGGCCAGCACATTTTCATGCCCCAGCATAGCGCCCTTAGGCATGCCAGTGGTGCCAGAGGTATAGATCAACATCGCGGTATCTTCGGGCTTAGACTTTGCGATCTCCGTCTCAAAGGCACCGGGGATTTTGGCCTCATAGGCCTGCCCCATGGCAACAAGATCTTCGATGAAGATACATTTATCCTGCTGCAGATCATGCAAGCCATCGCGATCATAGATGATGACCTTGGCAAGACCTGGCACCTGATCGGCAATCTCCAGGTACTTATCCAGCTGCTCATCATTTTCGACAAACAGAAACCGGCTGCCACTGTCATTGACCAAATAGGCCAGCTGGGATGCAGAATCAGTGGTATAAACGCCCGATGCAATGCCGCCGACGCCCTGCACGCCCATATCTGTATAGAGCCATTCACGGCGGTCTTCGCTCAGGATCGAGACCACCTCGCCACGCTCCATCTCCAATGAGAGGAGGCCTAGGCCAATCCACTTGGCCTGTTCCCAGTAGGTGGTCCAGGAGAAGGACTTCCAGATCCCCATGTCCTTTTCGCGATGTGCCGTGCGCTCTTGCAGGCTCATACAACGGGTCTGGAACAGTTTTGGAATGGTGTCACAGCCATCTACTAGAACCGGACGCTGGCCCGGATCAGCGTTATAAGAGACGCCGTTAATTTCAATCTGAGCGGGACCGGTTTGGTTGCCGACATGCATATTCATCTTTCCCCTCCTAGCGCCATGTTTTCTTGCGTTTCCAGCGTTTCTCGCCACGCTGGCCTTCTTCTTGATGGCCCAGGTAGAAGGATTTGATATCCTCGCTTTCCATCAGTCTGTCTGCAGACCCATCCATCACGATGCGACCGATCTCCATCACATAGCCCACATCGGCAAGATCCAGGGCGATACGGGCGTTTTGCTCCACCAGCATCATGGTCACATGTTCTTCGGTGTTAAGACGCCGCAGAATGGCAAAGATTTCCTGTACCAAGAGCGGCGACAGACCCAGGCTTGGCTCATCAAGCAGCATGATCTGCGGCCGCAGCATCAAGCCGCGCCCAATCGCCAGCATCTGCTGCTGCCCCCCTGACAGGGTGCCCGCCTCCTGGTTCCGACGTTCCGCCAGAATGGGGAAATAGTCAAAGACCATCTCACGGTCGCGCTCAATCTCGGTCTTATCCGACCGGGTATAGGCACCCAAGCTCAGGTTCTCATCGACGGTGAGCAGCGGGAAGACTTCGCGCCCCTCAGGGACATGCACGATGCCATGATCAACGATGCGATGCGGCTCTTGGCCCTGAATGGGCTTGCCATTGAATAGGACTTCGCCCTTTTCAGGGTCCATGATGCCCGAAACGGTCTTCAGCAGGGTGGATTTACCTGCACCATTGGCGCCCAGAACGGTGACGATCTGTCCCTTGTCTACTTTTAGCGAGACACCACGGATCGCCATGATTGGCCCGTAAAAGCTCTCGAGGTTTTTGATTTCCAGCAAAGGTTCACCCATTAGACTGCCCCCGCGCCAAGATAGGCCTCGATCACTGCAGGATTTGCCTGCACCTCCGCTGGGGTGCCTTCGGCAAGCTTGGCGCCATCCGCCAGGGCCAGCACACGATCGGACACGCCAGAGACCAGCCCCATGTCATGTTCCACCATCAAAACCGTGATCCCCATCTGTTTACGGATGTCATCAATCCACCAGCGCATATCCTGGGTTTCCTCTACCGAGAGCCCCGATGCGGGTTCATCCAGCAGCAGAAGACGCGGTTTTGAGGCCAGGGCACGACCCAGCTCCACCACCTTGCGCACCCCATAAGGCAGCCCGGCGATCATTTTGTTGCGGTAGGGCTGCAGATCAAGGAAATCGATCACCTCCTCAACCGCCTCTCGGTGGCGCTCTTCCTCACGCCGCACCCGCGGCGTAAAGAACATCTCTTCCAACAGCGTGGTTTTGCGATGGCGGTGCCGTCCCACAAGCAGGTTCTGCAACACTGTCGCGTGCTCAAACAGCTCAATGTTCTGAAAGGTTCTGGCAATGCCAAGGTCCGCCACCTGATCCGCGTCCCGCTCCAGCAGGTTGTTGCCGTCAAAGGTAAAGGTCCCGGCAAAAGGCTCGTAAAAGCGCGAGATCAGGTTGAAGGCGGTGGATTTTCCTGCCCCGTTGGGACCGACGATGGCGTAGACCTCGCCCTCCTCAACCGAGAAGCTAAGATCATTGACCGCCACGACCCCGCCGAACTTGAGCGTCGCATTGTTGATTTCCAAAAGGCTCATCTCAGGCGCTCCGTCTTCAGGTAGGATTTCTGGCGGCGGAACATGTCCTTGCGCGCAAAAGGGAACAACTCGAACCAGGTGCGGATCTTAAGCCATCGCCCGTAAATCCCCATCGGCTCAAATAGGATGAACATGATCAGGATCAGGCCAAAAACGCCGGTTTCCAGCCCTGGAATAGCCACGCCACTTCCAACGACATTGTCCTTCAAGATCGACAGGGCTTGCGGTAGGAAGGCAACAACCACGGCGCCAAAAAAGGCCCCATGGATGGACCCTAACCCACCAATCACGATCATCATCAACAGGGTGATGGAAATCACCAGGCTAAAGGTCTCGTTATTGAAGGTACCAGCGTAGTACCCCATAAGCGCCCCAGCCCAACCGGTGATCATGCAGGACAGGCCAAAGGCCTTGCCCTTGGTCCGGGCAATATGAACGCCCATGGCAGTGGCAGAGACTTCGCTGTCACGCACCGCCGCAAAGGCACGCCCTAAGGGAGAGCGCAGCAGGTTGCGGTAGAACAGGGTGCAAATGATGGTGACCACCAGAACCAAATAATAGAACCGCGATGGCATCGACCAGCGTTCGATCTCAAAGCCAAAGATGGTGATCATCTCGGGGAATTTTCCTGAAACACCGCCGCTCCAATGTTCGGTCAGAACGATGATATCATCGGCCAGAACCGACAGGGCAATGGTGGCAATCGCCAGATAAATCCCATGAAGACGCAGCACTGGAATGGCGATCAACAGGCCCACAAAGCCGGTGATAACACCTGCCAGCGGGAAGGCGATAATAAAGGGCACACCTTGTTCGATCAGGATGGTATTGGCATAGCAGCCAATTGCCAGGAAGGCCGCGTGTCCCAGGCTCGCCTGTCCGGTCTGGCCGGTTAGCAGCATAAGGCCAAGCCCCGCGATAGCCCAGATCAACACGTTGGTGACTTCGCCCAGATAGAACTCACCGATCAGATAGGGCAGCGCAAAGGCCAGCGCCAAAAGCGCCCCATAGACACAAAGAGTCCATCGGTCAGGAAAGAGTCGAATGTCGTGGTGGTAGGATGTTTTGAAGTGAATACGCATGAGATTATACCTTCTTCACACGGACCTGGCTGAACAGACCATGAGGTCTGAAGATCAGCACGGCCAGCAACAGGGCATAGGGCGCAATTTGTGAATAACCTGCAGCAAGGTAGCGTGCTGCAAAGGGTTCGATCACCCCAACTATCAAACCACCTGCCAGGGCGCCAGGAAGCGAACCAAAGCCGCCGATGACCGCGGCCGCAAATGCCTTGATCCCGAGAAGGCCTGCGTTGGGGTCAATCGCCCCTTTGGAGGCAAACAGGATCCCCGCAACTGCTGCGGTGGCGCCGGAAAGGCCCCAGATCAACCCCTGCACCCGTTTCACTGGGATACCCATGAAATAGGCCGCCATCTGGTTTTGACTTGCCGCCTGCATCGCCAGCCCAAGCTTGGTGCGCTGGAAGAACTGATACAGAAACCAGGTCAATAGGAAGGTAACAACGATGATAGCGACATCAGCCATTCCCAGGACAACGCCACCTATATGAAGATCCCCTAAGGCCAGTGGACTTTCCAGCGTCTGCGGTTCATGACCCCAGATGATGCCCGCGATGAAACGCAGGACAAAGCCCATTGCAATTGTCAAAATCACCACGGCTGTCTGGTTCTGGCCAAAGAGATGACGCAACACAAACAGATCCAGCAGATAGCCAAACACCGCCATGATTGAAATCGTCAGGGGCGCGGCGACCCAGAACGGCAGGTTCATATGTTCCGCATTCGTGAGACCAAGGCTAACAAAAGCCCCGATCATCATGAAATCCCCCTGGGCGAAATTCACCGCCTCGGTGGCTTTGTAGATCAACACGAACCCGAGCGCGATCAGGCCGTAGACACAGCCATTCGCAAGCCCACTGACCAAGAGCTGCAATACTTCCAAATTTTCCTCCCCCCGCTCCTAAAGAACGGTTCCTTGCCCAGTCTTCATCCGGGCCTTTGCGCTTTTTCGCGGGTTTCCGCACTGCCTCCTCAAGCCGTGGAATCCCAAGCGTCTAAAAACAGACTAATGAGTATGTTTTTGACCTGTCAATTGGCGAGACCCAGCGTCAAACCCTCAAAAAGTGCCTATTTTTTGCGTCTCTGCCGCCCTAGGGTGATTCTAGGCCCCAACCGGTCGTGACCCGTTGCGCGGCCTCAAAAGGCGACGTTCTTAGCCCCTTCTGTATGGCCTGCGGCTCTCTCCCTACTGTGATGATCCATGCATGACGCCAAAATGATATAGTCAAGGCGAGGGATTGCCTCGCGTCTGGGCTGTCTGATAGGCCAAGATCCATTCTGAATCGCAGGCGGACCTTTGATGTTTGAACAGATCAGCAGCTCAAAAAGCGAGATCTTGGACGCCGCCGCCCATTGTTTTATGACTTTGGGGGTCAAAAACGCCTCGGTTGATGATATCGCGGCTCGGCTGGGCTCCACCAAAGGGCGGATCTACCATCATTTCCCCTCTAAAGGCGCCTTGCTTGCAGCAGTACAACTGCGGGCCGCGGGTTTCACGCACCACGCGGTCGCCAAACTGATTGATACCAGCCTGCCAGCGGTTCAGTCGCTGGACAAAATGGCCCGCGGGCATATCTACGAAGTGTTGAACTCGCTCGCGTACCATAAGGTCATCTTGCAGACCTATACGGGGGGTACAGAGGCCAAAAAAATGTCCCGTGTCGAGCAAGACCTGCAGGACCAGATTCGCACCGGACAGCGTCAGTATGAAATGCTGTTCCGGGCCGAAGTCGCACGCGGTATTGCAGAAGGCAGCTTTGAAAAGCGAAACCTGTCTGTGGCTGTGGCTGGCCTAATGTTGATCCTCAACTCGCCCGTGTTCTGGTTTCGGCCAGAGCGCGGCGCCTCGCAAGAATTCATCGACACAATTGCCCGCGATATCAGTAGCATGGCACTGGCCAGCCTAAGGGCCTAGGGCATAGCTCTGCCTCCGCAGAAACCTATTCAATCAGATTACCACACAGCCCCCGCAGGCTAGCGCAAAACCGGGCTCCCATTGCCGACAGCTGGTGTTCACTGCGAATACACAGCCCTACCGGCCCCTGGGTGCTCGTGGTATCCAGGGGCAGCTCCTGCATGGACCCAGCTGCGAGATCAGCGCGGACCACCCCTTGGCTGATAAACCAGATCGCGCGATGGTCCAGCACAAAGCGCCGCCCAAATGTCGCCGAGACCGTCTCGATAGGGGCCTGCGGCATCGACAGGCCCTGCTCAAGGAACATATGTTCTACCAAGGGACGAATGATTGACCCCTTTGAGGGCATCAGCACCGGGTAGGACTGCAAGGCTCCCGATGGCAGGTGGCTGATATGGTCCAGGGGATGCCCCGTTGCCACAACCACGGCTACGCGCTCGTGAAAGAGCGGTTCAAAATCAATCCCCACCATACGTTCGGGCGCGGGCAAACGCCCCACAACCAGATCCAAATCCCCCCGGCGCAACAGATCGAGCAGATATTGGTTCTCCCCAGTGGTGACTGAGAACCGGTGTCGCCCCGTGCCAGCCTCCAGCTCAGCCAAGGCATCGGGCACCAGGGTCGCCGAAACCGTCGGCAAGGCACCGATACGCAGTTGCGGCCCCTCGTCGGCCTCCAGCCCCTGCAACATCGCCACCCCGTCGCGCGCCAAAGCCAGGCTGCGCCCTGCATGGTGGCGAAACATCTCACCATAGGGTGACAGGCGAATGCCCCGCCCGTGACGCTCCACCAAAGGTTTACCACAGACCCCCTCCAACTCGCGTAGGGCACGGGTAACAGCGGGCTGGGTCATGCCCAGCGCCTCTGCGGCCTGGGTGACGCTGGTTTGGCGGGCCACTTCAACAAAGACTTCAAGATGGCGCAGTTTGAGGTGGGCGGATAAACGCATATCATTTTCGCAATGCAAATATGTGGATCTTCGCATTATACAGAGCATTTTTGATATGTGATACTCCTCTCATGCCGCCAAGCAAAGGAAAGCACCGGATGAGCAACGACAGATACGATCAGGGTATGGTGACCCGTCGCGCAGTTCTAGGCGACGCGCACGTGGACCGGGCCGAAGCCGCCAAAACCGATATGGATCAAGCCTTTCAAGCCCTGATCACCGAGGGCGCCTGGGGTACTGTCTGGTCATCGGATGCCATTGCGCCACGTGAACGCTCAATGTTGACCCTGGCCCTGCTGGCAGCTTTGGGGAATTTTGAGGAAATCCCCATGCATATCCGCGCCACAGCCCGGACCGGCGCCAGCAAGAACGACGTACTGGAGGCCTTCCAGCATGTGGCGATTTATGCCGGGGTCCCGCGTGCCAATCATGCTTTGAAACTCGCCAAACAAACCTATGCGGAAATGGAAGCCGACGCTGCCGCAGACAAGGCCTGAGGAGGAAAACACTATGACCAAAACACCGCTAAAACAGGGTGAGTTCTATCAGCGCGACCGCCGCTGGCATCCCCCTGCCTATGACAAAGATTACAAGACCTCTGTGGCGCGCTCGCCCAAGCTGTCTCTGATCAGCCTGGAAAACACCCCCAGCGAAATCGCCGGACCACGCTTTGGCCATGGCGATCTGACGGCGCACGACAACGATCTGTTGTCAAACTACGCCCAGCCAGATCAAAGCCCCATTGGCGAACGCATTATCGTGCATGGCCGGGTTTTGGACGAAAACGCCCGTCCGGTGCCTAACACGCTGGTAGAGATCTGGCAGGCCAATGCCTCTGGCCGCTATCGCCACAAGAAGGACACCTATCTCGGCTCCATTGACCCGAACTTTGGTGGCTGCGGCCGCACCATGACCGATGAGAACGGCTACTACTATTTCCGCACCGTAAAACCCGGCGCATATCCCTGGCGCAACTGGGTCAATGACTGGCGCCCCGCGCATATCCATGTCTCGGTCTTTGGCTCGGGCTTTGCCCAGCGCCTGATCACCCAGCTGTATTTTGAGGGCGACCCATTGGTCAAAACCTGCCCTATCGTGGCAACAATTCCCGACCCAGAGGCCATCGAGCAGCTGATTGCCAAGCTCGACATGAATGCCACCATTCCGCTGGATACCATCGCCTATAAATTCGACATCGTGCTGCGCGGCCGCCGCTCAACCCTGTTTGAAAACCGTCTGGAGGGGAACTAATGCCACAATCACTTGAGTATCTGAAAGAAACCCCTTCACAGACCGCTGGCCCCTATGTGCATATCGGCCTCGCCCCTGGCGCGGCTGGGTTTCAGATCTACGATCAGGAACTGGGCCAGGACATCGCAGGCCCCAATGCCAAGGGCGAGCGCATCCGCGTCGAGGGCCTGGTCATCGACGGCACAGGCTCACCCGTCAAAGACGTGCTGCTGGAGGTCTGGCAAGCCAATGCCGAGGGCATCTATCCGCACCCGGAACATGCCGGACATGACACTGTCGAAGAGGGCTTTCGTGGCTGGGGCCGGGTCATCACCAATTTTGAAACCGGCGCATGGGCGTTTGATACAGTCAAACCCGGCGCGTTGATGGGCCGCAACGGCGAGATGATGGCGCCGCATATCAACCTGTGGATCGTCGCACGTGGCATCAATGTGGGGCTGAACACCCGCCTCTATTTCGAGGATGAGGCAGAGGCCAATGCGACCGATCCGATCATCAATGTGATTGAGTGGGAAAAGCGCCGCGAGACGTTGATTGCGAAACGCAGTGAACGCGACGGCCAGACGGTGTATCGTTTCGACATCCGCCTTCAGGGCGACGATGAAACCGTCTTTTTTGACATCTAAAGGGAGCATCTATGAACACCTCCAGCCAGGGCAAGCCCTGTATCATATGCGTTGCCATCACCGGATCTGTGCCCCGCAAAGAGCACAATCCGGCGGTACCCGTCACTATTTCCGAGCAGGTTGAAAGCACCCAAGCGGCTTTTGAAGCTGGTGCCACTATTGCCCACTGCCACGTACGCAATGACGACCAATCCCCCTCGTCTGATCCAGAAAAATTTGGCCTTCTGCTAGAAGGGCTGAACAAGCACTGCCCCGGCATGATTGTACAGCTTTCGACAGGTGGACGATCTGGCGCGGGGCGGGAACGCGGTGGCATGCTATCGCTCCGCCCCGATATGGCGTCACTCTCAGTTGGATCGAACAATTTCCCCACCCGCGTCTATGAAAACCCTCCGGAGCTGGTCGATTGGCTGGCTGCTGAGATGCGTGCACATGCGGTGAAGCCCGAGATCGAAGCCTTTGACCTGAGCCATATCCATCAAGCGGTGAAGATGAACCAGGATGGGCGCATCAATGGTAAGCTCTATGTGCAGTTTGTCATGGGCGTGAAAAACGCCATGCCGGTGGATCGCGAGACCTTTGATTTCTATATAAAAACCGTAAAGCGCCTGGCGCCAGAGGCGGAATGGTGTGGCGCCGGTATTGGGCCCGGGCAGATCCAGATCAATGAATGGGCCATCGCCGCTGGCGGCCATACCCGTACGGGCCTCGAGGACAACCTGCGTCTAAACCGCGAAACCCTGGCGCCTTCCAACGCTGCCCTGGTTCAACGTGCTGCAGAGCTTTGCGACAAATACGAACGTCCTGTCGCTAGCTGGCAGCAGGCCCGCGAGATACTGGGTTTGCGCCCAGCCTAACGCTCCGAAATGAGACTGACGGCGCAATCAGAAGGTGATATGGAGATAGTTCCAGCAACAACCTGGAGGTCTCCATGTCCCCTCTTAGCGAGGCACCGGGCCTAGTGATTTTTGATTGTGATGGCGTTCTGGTGGATTCAGAGCCTATTTTCCTGCGCGTTCTACACCGCTATCTGCTCTCAGCTGGCGCGTCTTTAACTCTAGAGACCTGCTGCGCAGAATTCATCGGCAAGAGTAAAGGCGATGTTGAGACCTATTTGTTAACTCAGAGCCTTCCGATACCTGCTGACTGGCCTCAGGCATTTTACGAAAAAGCGATGGAAGATCTTGAACGCGATTGCAAAGCGATTGACGGCATAGAGCAGGTCTTACAGGCGCTGATTGAGGCCCAAATTCCATTCTGTGCAGCCTCCAACGGACTGCGGGACAAAATCGAGTTCACCTTGTCTAATACTGGATTATTGCACTTTTTTGAGGGTAGAATTTTTTCTGCCTACGAGGTTGGCCAAAGCAAACCTGCGCCGGACGTCTTTTTACATGCTGCCAGGGAGCTCGGCTCCGCACCGGACCGATGCGTTGTTATAGAAGACAGCCCCAGCGGTATCCAGGCAGCTAAGGCCGCCGAAATGACCTGTTTTGCATATGATGTTGCCCCAGCTGCTTCGAATGTAGACGCACATGTTTTTTCCCATATGCGTGACTTACCCGCCCTTCTGAAGCTCTCATAAGTTCAAACCGAACAGTCCGCCCAGTCAGACCTTGCCCGACAGATCTTTCAGGATCGGGCAATCTGGGCGGTTGTCGCCGGCGCAGCAATGCACCAGCTCGGTCAAGGTATCGCGCATCGCCTCAAGGTCTGCAATTTTGGTCTCGATCTTGCTCAGATGCTCCAGCGCCAGCTGTTTGACATCGCCGCTGGCCCGGCTTTCATCCTCATAAAGCGCCATCAACATGCGGCAATCTTCTATGGTGAACCCCAGGGCCCGCGCCCGGCCCAGAAAAGCCAGTTTGTGCAGATCGGCCTCAACAAAACAGCGATAGCCGTTTTCGCTGCGCTGCGGTTTGATCAGGCCGATATCCTCATAATAGCGGATGGTCTTGGCCGGCAGGCCAGAGCGGGTTGATACATCACCGATATTCATGCGGACCTCATGCTGCGGCGTCAGGTGGCGGGGCGAAAAGAAGCAGTGCCATTCGTTGGCATCTCTGCCTCTTCATCTAAGCTGGATTTCAGCCGATGCAAGCGCAGCGCGTTGCTGAGAACAAAGACGCTGGACAGGGCCATGGCACCTGCCGCCAGCACTGGAGACAGCAATGGCCCGCCAAAAGGATAGAGCACGCCCGCAGCCACCGGCACCAATAAGACATTATAGCCAAAGGCCCAGCCAAGGTTCTGGCGGATATTGCGCATCGTAGCACCACTGATTGTTAGCGCGTCCTGCACCCCGCGCAAATCCCCTGAAACCAGCACCACATCCGCAGCCTCAATTGCTACATCCGTGCCGGTGCCAATGGCAACTCCCACATCGGCAGCCGCCAGAGCTGGCGCATCGTTGAGCCCATCACCGACAAAGGCAAGTGATCCAACACTGTCCTGCAGCTCCTTCATGGCCGCGACCTTGTCCCCTGGCAGGCACTCGGCGCGCACCTCATCAATGCCCAGACGCGTGGCAATGGCCCGGGCTGTTGCTTCGGCATCCCCGGTGATCATCGCCACTTTTATTCCCCGGGCCTGTAGCGCGGCTATCGCCTGCGCGGTGCCTTGTTTGATAGGATCAGCAACTGCTAGAACCGCCGCGAGCTGACCGTTGAGCGCCACATAAAACGGCGTCTCTCCCTCTGCCGCCCAGCTCTGCGCCAAAGCGGCCAGTGCAGCAGCATCGATACCTTCGCGCTGCATCAGACGCGCAGCCCCGACCAACACCTCGTTACCCTCCACCTGCGCCCGCAGGCCAAAACCCGGCAGCGCTTCGACGCTTTGCGCCTTGGGCAGGTCTTTGCCAGCAGCCGCGACCAAGGCCTTGGCGATGGGATGCTCTGACTGTGCCTCTGCCGCACCGACAAGCCGCAGGACCTCATCCCGCACAAAGCCCTCTGCAGGTTGAAGATTGGTCAATGCCGGGTGACCAGCAGTCAAGGTGCCGGTTTTATCTAGCGCCACCACCTGAACCGCTTGCAGCTTTTGCAGGGCATCCCCTTTGCGAAACAGCACCCCCATTTGCGCTGCCCGGCCAATACCCACCATGATCGAGGTGGGCGTCGCGAGCCCCATGGCGCAGGGGCAAGCAATAATCAGCACCGAAACCCCCGCCACCAAGGCCAAGGGCAGCGCGGGCGCAGGCCCCAGGATCAACCAAGCCAGAACCGTCAGACAGGCCGCCAGCAGAACAGCAGGTACAAACCACAGCGTAATGCGATCGACCATTCCCTGCACGGGTAGTTTGGCCCCCTGTGCCTGCTCAACCATCTGGATGATCTGCGCCAGCGCGGTATCCCGCCCCACATGAGTGGCGCGAAACTCCAGCACCCCAGAGCCATTGACGGTCCCGGCCGACAGACGCGCTGCTTTGCCTTTTTCGACTGGCACAGCCTCGCCGCTCAACATGCTTTCATCCACAAAGGAACTGCCAGAAGTCACCTCACCATCCACGGCAATGCGCGCACCCGGACGCAGCAGGATCAGATCACCTGGAGCGATCTCTTCCACCGGTGTCTCGATCACGCTATCGCCGCTGATGAGCTCTGCGGTTTTGGGCTGCAGGGAGACCAGTTTGCGAATTGCCGCCCCCGTGCGTCCCTTAGCGCGGGCCTCAAGCAGGCGCCCGGCCAGGATCAGAACCACGATAACACAGGCGGCTTCAAAATAGACATTGGCCGTTCCCACAGGCAATACTTGCGGAAAGAACGTTGAGATCACCGAGAACCCATAAGCAGCCCCCGTTCCCAGCGCAACGAGCGCATTCATATCTGGCGCGCCGCGCAGCAAAGCTGGCACACCCTTGCTGTAGAAGTGCCGCCCAGGGCCAATCAACACCAAGGTAGCGAGGACAAACTGCAGTAAAAAGCTATTGCTGTGCCCGATATTGGCCATCACCCAATGATGCATCGCAGGCACCATGTGGCTGCCCATTTCGATCACGAAAACGGGCAAGGTCAAGACGGCGGCAAGGCTCAGCTGTCGGCTCAGGGCGGTGATTTCTTGCCCCCGGCGCTGTTGCGCCTGTTCTGCAGCATCCGCTTCGGAGCCTCGCAGAGAGGCGGGATAGCCCGCCTTTGTACTGGCCGCACGCAAGTCTGCCGCGCGGGTCGCCCCAGTCAGGTAACGGATCTCAGCCCGTTGACTGGCCAGGTTTACCTCTGCTGAAACAACGCCAGACACCGCCCTCAAGGCCGCCTCGGCCCGCCCCACGCAGGAGGCACAGCTCAGCCCTTCTATATCCAGGCTCAGCTGGGACAAGGCCGCCGGATAGCCGGCCTGCTCGAGTGCCGAGACGAGCACCGCTGGTTCAAGATCCGGCATGGCCTGGACCTGCCCCTTGGCGGTCGCTAGATTGACCGAGGCCTCAGTTACGCCCGGTAATGCGGCAAGAGCTTTTTCGGCCCGACCAACACAGCCCGCACAATTAAGCCCCGTGATCTGCATCGATATTTGGCGATCTTGCATAGCGAAATCCAGTGATTTTCCTCGTCTGGGACCTCATTTGGGGCCTCCAGTTAGGGGAAGGTCAAGCCCCAAGCTCCAGAAAAACACCCTTCTTTTCCGACAGCCCCTAAAGTTCTGCTGCCAAGCCTTCTCTGAACTGTCGCCAACTCTGGCCGTTTCATCAGCAAGGTCAAAAACGGCGTCGAAACTGCTCGCTGCCGCTGACGCGGGCGAAGGCCGCAGAATAGCCGTTTTAGTCGTTTTTAGAACCCTGGCGCACCGCAGTATTTTGTAGAGATCAAGCAAGCCCTTGCGAGAGAGCCTAGGCAGTTGTAACGCTGGGTTAGCCCAGCGCGGCAGGACAGGCTCTCCTGTCCATAGCCCTGCGTTAAACCAGGCCAACGTCTCACCTGGGCAAAACATGATAGGTACCATTTGGGGCGATGTCCCCAACAAGCTGCCAAAACAGGACGAAGGATCGGATTGATGATGCGCACACGTGCCGCTGTTGCAGTTGCTCCGGGCAAGCCGCTCGAAGTTATGGAAGTGAACCTTGAAGGGCCAAAGGCCGGCGAGGTTCTGGTGGAAATCAAGGCCACAGGCCTGTGCCACACCGATGAGTTCACCCGCTCTGGAGATGATCCCGAGGGCATTTTCCCCGCCATTCTGGGCCATGAGGGCGCAGGTATTGTTATCGAAGTCGGCGCAGGAGTCACAAGCCTGGAAGTGGGTGATCACGTGATCCCGCTTTACACACCCGAATGCCGCGAATGCGATTACTGTCTCAACCCCAAAACCAACCTGTGTCAGGCGATCCGCTCGACCCAGGGCGCAGGGCTGCTGCCTGATGGCTCCACGCGGTTCTCGATGCTGGATGGTACCCCCATTCATCACTACATGGGCTGCTCGACCTTTGCCAACCACACCGTGGTGCCGGAAATTGCCCTGGCGAAGGTGCGCAAGGACGCGCCATTCGACAAGATCTGCTACATCGGTTGCGGTGTGACCACCGGCATTGGCGCCGTGATCAACACCGCCAAGGTCGAGATCGGCTCAACCGCCATTGTCTTTGGTCTGGGCGGTATTGGGTTGAACGTGATCCAGGGGCTGAAACTGGCCGGCGCAGATCAGATCGTCGGCGTTGACCTCAATCCTGGCAAGGTCGAGATGGCCACGCATTTTGGCATGACCCATTTTGTCAATCCAGCCGAAGTGAGTGGCGATCTGGTGGCGCATCTGGTCGAGGTTACCGGTGGCGGCGCAGATTACACCTTTGATGCCACGGGCAACGTAAACGTCATGCGTACCGCGCTTGAAGCTGCGCACAAAGGCTGGGGCGAAAGCATAATCATCGGTGTCGCCCCAGCAGGTGCTGAAATCTCCACCCGTCCGTTCCAGCTGGTCACTGGCCGCAGCTGGCGCGGCACCGCCTTTGGCGGCGCTTCGGGTCGTACAGATGTGCCCAAAATTGTGGATTGGTACATGGACGGCAAGATCGAGATCGATCCAATGATCACCCACAAGCTGACGCTGGACCAGATCAATGAAGGTTTTGAGCTGATGCATGCCGGCAAATCCATCCGCGCCGTGGTAGAGTTTTAAGAGCCGGGCCAGGCTTCACAAGAAAACGGCCTTACAACACGACAGGCGCGGCACCCGAATGGCGTCGCGCCTTTTTTCGGCGCTGCCTCCGGTAGCCAGAATCAGGACATGGCTGCCATTCATTCAGGTATTCTGAGGGCAACGAAAAATGACCGTTGCCCGACCTTATAAGGACTAACTCTCGACCACGGTCTCCACCGCATTCAGGCAAACATCATAGCCCCAAAGCGTGCGAAGATGGCGCAGGACTTCCCTCTTGTTCTCCTCTTCCAACTGGATGCCATCACGCACCGTATGGGAAAGGATCAGGCGCCTATCACCGCTCAGATCTGCGTCGGTGACCTGAATGTCGGGCTCTAGGTAGGCCAAATCATATTGCTGTGCCAAGGCACGGCGGATTTCCTTGTACCCTGCTCGATTGTGAATCTGGCTCACCACAAGGTCTTTTTGATCCGCATCATCCACCAGAGCAAAGAGCTTGAACTTGCGCATCAAATGCGGCGACAGGAACTGCTGGATAAAGCTCTCATCCCGGTAATTGGCCCAGGCATTGCGCAGCACCGCACGCCAATCGCCCTGACCGGCGATATCCGGGAACCAATCCCGGTCCTCCTCCGTAGGGGCCTCGCAGATCCGTTTGATATCCCTCATCATGGCAAAGCCCAGCGCATAGGGGTTGATCCCAGAATAGCGCGGATCGTCATATTCAGGCTGCAACACCACATTGGTATGGCTGTGCATCATTTCCATATAGGCGCCCTCTGACAGACGCCCCTGCGAGAACAGCGCGTTGATGATGTAATAGTGCACAAAGGTGGCGCAGCCTTCGTTCATCACCTTGGTCTGTTTTTGGGGATAGAAATACTGCGCCAGCATCCGCACGATGCGCAGAAGCTCACGCTGCCAGGGCTTCAGGATCGGGCTGTGCTTTTCCAGAAAATAGAGAACATTTTCCTGCGGCAGGTTCAGGCTTTTGCGCCGCGCGCTAAAGGGTTCGTCGCGATGCTCCCCCTCCTTTGATTTTCCCAAAGTCGTATCCGTCCAGATATCCAACAGGCTACGCGCACTTTCATGGCCATCACGGACCCGCTGCATCGCCTCTAACTCCTGCGCGGTGGGTTTGGGCGGGCGCCCATAGCGAAACACCCCCTGGGTCTGCAACGCATGGGCCGCATCCAGGACTTCCTCGACCGCATCCAGACCATAACGTTCCTCGCAGACCGAGATGTAGTTTTTGGCAAAGGCCAGATAGTCATGAATGCCATCGGCATCGGTCCATTGTAGGAACAGGTAGTTGTTCTTGAAGAAGTGGTTATGGCCAAACGCCGCATGGGCCATCACCAATGTCTGCATCGCCATGGTGTTTTCTTCCATGTTGTAGCTGATGCAGGGGTTAGAATTGATGACGATCTCATAGGCCAATCCCTGTCGCCCAGTACGATAGAGCGCCTCGTCGCGGGCAAAATGTTTGCCAAAGGACCAGTGCTGATACATCAGCGGCAACCCGGTGCAGGAATAGGCATCCAGCATCTGCTCCGCCGAGATAATCTCGATCTGGTTCTGGTAAACGTTCAACCCCAGATCCTTCAGTGCGATCTCCTCAATCGCATCTCGCGCTTTTTCAAGCAGCTCAAAACTCCACTCTGGCCCTTCAAACAGCAGGTTGGATCCCGGTTTTACGTCAAGCATTTTGACCTCCTTTTATCCGGGGTAGGAAAAACTCTCTGAAGATCGGATAGATATGCGCCGCATGGGACACCCGCTGCATCTCAAAATGCGGCGCTTGGGCCTTCACCGTCCGGTAGTTTTGCCACAGATCATCCCCGGCCTCCGGGTTGTTCAGCACCGTATCGGCATCTTCTTCGACAATCTCCATATAGGCATAGTACTGACAGACCGGCAGCAGATCTTCGAGCAGGAGCTTTCTGCATTGAACCGAGTCATTGCCAAAATTCTCCCCATCAGAGACCTGAGCGCCGTAGATGTTCCACTCCTGCGGTGGGAAACGTTCGGCGATGACCTCGCGCATTTTGTCCAAGGCAGTGGAGACAATTGTCCCACCTGTTTCACGGGCATAGAAGAACGTTTCCTCATCCACCTCTTCGGCGACATGGGTATGACGGATAAAAACCAGTTCGGTGTGTTCATGGCAGCGTGACAAGAACAGATGCAGCAGCAGAAAGAACCGCTTACCCAGATCCTTTTCGCGCTCTTGCATCGAGCCTGACACATCCATCAAGCAAAAGACCACCGCGCGGGATTTGCGAATCTTCTCAGGTACATGGGTGTCAAAACGCAGATCAATTGGATCGATGTATCCCACAACCTTGCGCTTGCGCTGCAACGCGTCCAGCCGCGTCTGCAATTCTTCCAACAACACTGCCTGCGCCTCTGTCGGCGACGGCAAGCCCGCCAGCATTTCTATCTCAGCCTTCAGATCCGCCTCGGCCTGGGCCGAAGGACGCCGCAGGGCTATACGCCGCCCCAGAGAATTGCGCATGGTGCGCACGAGGTTGAGGTTATTTGGTGTGCCCGCAGTGGTCAGCCCGGCACGACGGCTGCCAATGGTTTCTGTCTCAACGGTGGATTTCTCTACCAGATCAGGTAGCTCCAATCCGTCAAACAGGATTTCCAGATATTCGTCACGGGTCAGGGTAAAGGAAAAGTCATCATTCCCCTCGCCATCCTCAGAGGCCTTGCGACCACCTTGACCTGACCCGCCATCTGGTTTGGGGATGGCATCACCAACCACAAACTCCTTGTTCCCCGGTAGGACATATTTGCGGTTGCCGCCAGGTCCATGGAAGAATCGCGGCTCTTGCAGCCCCTTTGACGGGATCGTCACCTTTTCGCCCTCGGCCGCGACACCATCCCCGTCCTGAATGGATTTGTCTCGAACTGATCTGTCTACACGCTCTTTAATATTGTCCCGGGCGCGGCGCAGGAACCTTTGACGGTTGCCGTGGCTTTTGCCCTTTGGGTTGGCGCGTCTGTCGATGAATTGATGCATCTTGCAGCGTCCCCATTACCCAGCCTTGTTGACCCGCATGTACCATTCCACAAGACGCCGCACCTGACGGTCGGTATAGCCATGGCTGCGCATACGTTCGACGAATTCCTGATGCTTGCTCTCGGTTTTGCTGTCCTTCTTGCTGCCAAAGCTGATCACTGGAAGCAGCTCTTCGACTTGACTAAACATGTGCTTTTCAATCACATCGCGCAGCTTCTCGTAGGAGTTCCAAGCTGGATTCGATCCGGTATTTGCGCGATGACGCAGAGCGAACTTGACCACCTCGTTACGGAAATCCTTAGGATTGGCGATGCCCACAGGCTTTTCGATTTTGCTCAGCTCACCATCCAAAATGTCGCGATCATAGAGCTGGCCAGTATCGGGATCCTTGAAGTCCTGTTCCTCGATCCAGGCATCCGCATAAGAGATGTAGCGATCAAAGACGTTCTGGCCGTATTCTGTGTAGCTCTCGAGATAGGCTTTCTGGATCTCGTTGCCGATGAATTCCTCGTAGCGCTGTGCGAGATCCGTCTTGATGAACTCAAGATATTTGGCCTCGGTCTCTGCGGGGAATTGCTCGCGTTTGATCATCTGCTCCAGCACATACATCAGATGCACCGGATCGGCAGCAACCTCATCGGTATCAAAATTGAAGGTCGAAGACAGCACCTTAAAGGCAAAGCGGGTAGAGATGCCGTTCATGCCTTCGTCCACCCCGGCGCGGTCCTGATACTCCTGAACCGTTTTGGCCTTGGGGTCGGTGTCTTTCAGGCTTTCGCCATCATAGACCCGCATCTTGGAATAGAGGTTCGAATTCTCATGCGGTTTGAGCCGGGTCAGAACCGAAAAACGGCTTAGGATCTTAAGGGTTTCCGGGGCGCAGGGCGCCTCGGCCAACTCGCTGTGCTGGATCAGCTTGTCATAGATCTGCGCTTCATCACTGACCCGCAGGCAATAGGGAACCTTGACGATCGAAACCCGATCGATAAAGGCCTCATTGTTCTTGTTATTCTTGAAGGCCTGCCATTCGCTCTCGTTGGAATGCGCCAGGACCAACCCGGTAAAGGGAATGGCGCCAAAGCTTTCGGTGCCCATGTAGTTGCCTTCCTGCGTCGCTGTAAGAAGAGGATGCAACATCTTGATGGGGGCTTTGAACATTTCGACAAATTCCAGCACACCTTGGTTGGCGCGGTTCAGCCCGCCGGAGAAACTATAGGCGTCTGGATTGTCCTGACTGAAATGCTCCAGCTGGCGAATGTCCACCTTGCCCACAAGGGTCGAGATATCCTGATTATTTTCATCCCCCGGCTCAACCTTGGCCACGGCCATCCGTCGAAGACCCGAGGGGTAGATCCGCGCCACGGTGAACTTGCTGATGTCACCGCCAAATTCATCCAACCGCTGCACCGCCCATGGTGACATCAGCCCAGGCAACCTGTGCCGTGCAATGCCATATTCCTCTTCCAGCACCTTTCCCATGCGCTGGGGATCAAACAGACCCAAGGGGCTTTCAAAAATTGGCGAGAGCTGATCACCAGCCTTAAGCACATAGATCGGCTGATCTTCAACCAGGCGCTTTAGCTGCTCTGCCAGCGAGGATTTACCGCCGCCCACCGGCCCCAACAGATAAAGGATCTGTTTGCGTTCTTCCAAACCCTGTGCCGCATGACGGAAATAGCCCACGATCCGCTCTATGGTGTCTTCCATGCCGTAGAAATCTTTGAAGGCGCTATATTGCTTGATCGTTCGGTTTTGAAAGATCGGCCCCAACCGGGCGTCCTTTGAGGTATCAACCAGCTCCTCCTCGCCAATGGCCTTGAGCATGCGCTCGGCCACATTGGCATAGAGGCTCGGATCATCGCGACAGCCATTGAGATAGTCATAAAGGGACATCTCTTGTTCGCGTGTCTGACCATATTGCTCTACAAATATCTCGGCAATGTCTTTCATCGGGATCTAGCCTCCTGGGTTACGCTTCGCCCTTCCTCCTGGCGGTGAAGACACGCACAGACATAGAGACCCCAGAGTCTGGGCCACGGATGTCCGCGGTGGTTTGTGGTTTTGATTTCTGCTCTTGTTCGACGGCGTCTTACGCACCGGATGCCCACTCTGATCAGGGGGCTTGGTCCGGCAATCGAGAGTCTCGGACGCCGTTCAGTATTCCGAAAGGGTACACTATTTGCGAGTTCCATACTATTAGGAACTGGTGTATTTTTAATTAATTGCCAGAAGATTTTTATCAAAAAATTTTCACAATATCACCCGCACCTGTGAACTTGGCCTAGACGCGCCCCTGCATATGACACCTCTGCGGAGCTACAGGCATAGTGGTGGGCTGCGGCTCATCTTGGCAACTGATTGTCAGTCCGGCGACACAGGCCGGGCAGCTCATTGGCGCCCAGTTTTGGCCCAAATCTGCGCCAAAGCTTCGCTGCGGCGTGATGCCCGAAAGCGGCGTTTTCGTTAACCTTTTGTTAACAAATGGCCAAAAATAAAGGGGAACGGCCCCCTCGAAGCGGAAAACCTGCGGCAAACAAGACACTATAGACCGCAATTCATCCCCAGTTTTTGCCGAGGCCGGCTAGACATTTGATTAAAATTCGACGCAATATACCCACAATATGGCCGCAAAGAACGGCCTTCGGCAGAAACATACAGGCACCGGACTCACCGCAACCCCATGATTTAGGGCGTTGTGTGGTCTCTAAGCGAGCGGCAAAAAAATGAGCACTGTTGGATTTATCACCCGAGATCTCTCGGGGACTACGCGTCAAAGCACTTTTTCTGAGGGATCTCCCTCACTTCTCAATGTCACCCACTCCAAGGATATCTCGCTGAACCTCAGCGCGTCCGATATCGATGCCTACGTCAGGCGGGGATCGGATCTTCACCTGGTCCTGGCCGATGGCCAGATCCTTGTTTTGCAGAACTACTACAGCAATGGCACCCCAGGCGGTAAAAACCTCTTCCTCAGCGAGGAAGGGAATTTTGTCGAGGTCGTACTAGAGGACAAGGCCGAGGGCGCGCTATTTGCCAGCTACGAGCCTTTGGACATCTCCGGCAAATGGTCGGCCTATGACGACATGGTCTTTTTGGATGTTGACCGCATCGAGCCAGTTATTGCCCCCCTCGCAGCCCCTCTCTTTGGTGGCCTTGGCGCTGCTGGCGCAGCAGCAGGTGTGGCCGGTGCCGCAGTTGTTGCCGGTGGTGGCGGCGGTGGCGGTGGCGGAGGTGGTGGCAACGCCATCATCCCAACCGTGGATAATCCCGATGCCAGTTACCCTGTTGCGGATGCAACCACTGATCCAATTGTGATCACCGGCACTGGCACCCCCGGGGCCGAGGTCGAGGTCAATGTTGGCGGCGAAACCCAGACCGGAACCGTCAAGGATGACGGCACCTGGGAAGTCACTTTCCCCGTTGTGGCCCTGCCTATCGATGGCAATTATGATACCACCGTCCGAGTCGTTGATCCTGATGGTACAACACATGATTTGGACGGCCCTACTGTCATTATCGACACCACTCCGCCGGACCTGGACGTTACCAGCGGCACCCAGTCCACTGGCGATATTGTCAATGGTAGCGAACACTCCTCCGGTACTGTCATCACTGGTACTGGCGAAGCAGGTGCAAGCGTCAGCGTGGTTATCAACGGCCACACCCAGACCACAACAGTTGCCTCAGATGGCAGCTGGTCGGTGACTTTTGACTCGGGTCAAATCAACACCGGCGAGTACAGCACAGGCGTTTCCATCACCACCACAGACGATTTCGGCAATAGCGCCAACTATACCGAGACTTTGGTGGTTGACACAATTGCGCCCCCAATCGGCATCAACACCGTTGAAGGCGACAATATCATCAACTTCGCCGAAGCCTCGGATGGTGTCACCCTGTCCGGCACCGGTGAGGCCGGGGCCTCGATCTCGGTTTTGTTCCAAGGTGTTACTCAGACAACAACCGTGGCCGGCGATGGCACTTGGTCGGTAGACTACAGCAGCGCGCAAATCGCTGGCGGCAATAATTACGCAAGCACTGTCGAGGTCACCTCTAGCGATCTGGCCGAAAACAGCACAACCAGCACGCATACGGTCCACATCGACACAGAAACCAGCGCCACGCTGAACGGCGGGTTTGCGGGGGCAGATGACGTTCTGTCCGGCCAAGAAGCCCAGGGCGGCGTTCAATTGACCGGGACTGCGGAACCGGGCTCTACGGTTCAGGTCTTCTTTGGCTCTTCTGGCGCTCAAAACGCGACAGTAGATGCGGCAGGCAACTGGACCGTGCTTATTCCACAAAGCGCGATCCCAACTGGCACCACTGATGTCGACATCGAAGTGCACGCCACAGACGCCGTGGGTAACACAGATGTTGTGACCCGTACTCTGTCGATCGACACCGAGGTGGACCCGTTCACCGTTGAGGCCAATCAAACGGCTAATGATGTGGTCAACCAAGATGAGTTGAACGCTGGCTTTGCTCTGCAGGGCACCGTCGAACCCGGCTCTGAGGTTGTCGTGACGATCCGAGGTGTGGCCAAGACGGCCACCGTGGATGCTGCGGGCAACTGGAGTGCTGAATTCTCCGGCACGGACCTCCCCGCAGGTGAGTATTCTGCCTCCGCCACGATTGTTGCGACAGACCCCGTAGGGAACACCAGCACTCTGACCGAGAACTTTGAAGTCGATACAGTCTTTGAAGCCCCAGTTCTGGATTCGGTCACCTACGAGATTGGCAGCCAAGACGTCAGCGAAATCAGCGTCGAAGGCATTGCAGGCACAGGTGAATCCATTACCGTCAACACGCTGGAAGGGGATGGCTCCATCTCTAACCCGGGCGCGGTTGTCACCGAAGGTCGTGGCCTCACCGAATTCGACTTTACCAATGCAATCCCAGACGGCACCGACTTGGTTGTGACCAATGTTGACACGCTCGGTAATGGCTCCAGCACCCTGCTGGTTCTCGAAGACAATGCCACAACGGCCAGCACCTTGAATCATGCCTCTCTTGGCCAGTTCAACATTGATGAGCTGGATCTGGGCGCGGCAAGCAATGTCTCTTTGGTTCTGACCGAAGCGGATATCAAGGCGCTCTCCGAGAACTCGGATACCCTGACCATCCACAGCGGCAGCACCCCAGGCGATGACAGTGTTACCGTAGCAGGGGCAACCCTGGCTGGGACCCGCAATGTCGGCGGCGAGAACTACAACGTCTACACCGTCGGCAATGACGGAACGACCCTGGTCATTGATCAAGACGTCACCGTCATCATCTGATCAATCGGACCGGC
>CAJXIL010000029.1 GCA_913054455.1 uncultured Roseobacter sp. | reverse complement strand
TGGGCCTGTCGCTGGACTGGTCGCGTGAATTTGCCACCTGCGATGAAGACTACTATGGCCAGCAGCAGGCGCTGTTCCTGGATTTCCTCGAAAAAGGTCTGGTCTATCGTAAAAACGCCGTGGTGAACTGGGATCCGGTTGATATGACCGTTCTGGCCAACGAACAGGTCGAAGGCGGCCGCGGCTGGCGCTCGGGCGCGTTGGTGGAACGGCGCGAGCTGACGCAATGGTTCTTCAAGATCTCCGACTATTCCGAAGATTTGCTGTCGGCACTGGACGGGCTGCACGATTGGCCCGCCAAGGTGCGCCTGATGCAGGAAAACTGGATCGGCAAATCGCGCGGGCTGCAATTTGGCTTTGAACGCAGCGATGGCGGCGAAGCGATTGAAGTTTATACCACCCGCCCCGACACGCTGATGGGCGCGTCCTTTGTGGGTATCTCTCCAGATCACCCCATTGCCAAGGAGCTGGAAGCCAATTCAACCGAAGTGGCTGCATTTGTTGCGGAATGCCGCAAGGGTGGCACCACCGAAGAGGCCATCGAGACCGCAGAAAAGCTGGGCTACGACACCGGCATTCGGGTGAAGCACCCGCTGAACCCAGACTGGGATCTGCCCGTCTGGATCGCCAATTTCATCCTGATGGATTACGGCACCGGTGCCATTTTTGCCTGCCCGGCGCATGACCAGCGTGACCTGGATTTCTGCCGCAAGTATGACCTGCCGGTGCTGAACGCCTTTTATGCGCTGGATGACGCGGCTCCTGTAGCCAATGAAGCTCTGGTTCCGGCCAAATCAGAAAAGGTCCGCTGGGTTGACCATTTTGCTGGTCTCACCGAGGCCACCGGCGAAGAGGCGATCAACACCACCGTCGATTTTGCGGAAAAGGCAGGTTGGGGCGAAGGCGTCACCAAATACCGTCTGCGCGATTGGGGCCTGTCCCGTCAGCGCTATTGGGGCTGCCCGATTCCCGTCGTTCACTGTGAAGACTGTGGCGTGGTGCCGGAAAAGAAAGAAAACCTGCCCATCGCCCTGCCCTATGACGAAGACGGCAAAGCGATCGATTTCTCGGTGCCGGGTAATCCGCTGGACCGCCATCCCAGCTGGCGCAACTGCGCCTGCCCCAAGTGTGGCAAGCCCGCGTTGCGCGAAACCGATACCATGGATACCTTTGTGGATTCATCGTGGTATTTCAGCCGCTTTACTGCGCCACACGCCAAAACACCCACCATCCTGCCCGAAGCGGAATACTGGATGAATGTGGATCAGTATATTGGCGGCGTGGAACATGCGATTCTGCACCTGCTCTATGCACGCTTCTTTTCCCGCGCGATGAAGATCTGCGGCCACCTGCCCGATGGCTGCGAAGAGCCCTTTGACGCGCTGTTTACCCAGGGCATGGTGACCCACGCGATCTACCAGAGCGCAGATGACACGGGCCGCCCGGTCTATCACTACCCAGAAGAAGTAGAGCTGCGCGACGGTAAGGCCTTCCTCAAAGAAGGCGGCCTTGAGGTCAAAACCATCCCTTCGGCCAAGATGTCGAAGTCCAAAAACAACGTGGTCAATCCTCTCTCGATCATCTCTTCCTATGGCGCGGATACCGCCCGTTGGTTTGTGCTGTCCGATTCGCCCCCCGAACGGGACGTGGAATGGACCGCCTCGGGGGCCGAGGCCGCCTATAAGCACCTCAACCGGGTCTGGAACCTCTGCGACAAGATCGGCCAGATGGAGCCCGGCGCCACCGGACAGGGTGACGAAGAGTTACTGCGTGAGATGCATAAAGCTATCCGCGACGTGACCCTGGGCGTTGAAAGCTTTGGCTTTAACGCCTCCATCGCACGGCTTTACGGGTTCACCAATACCCTGGCGAAATCCAAGGCTGGTCAGGCCGCGCAAAAGCAGGCCATCATGACCCTGGCGCAGCTGATGTCGCCAATGGTGCCGCACCTGGCCGAGGATATCTGGGCCCATCAAGGTGGCGAAGGGCTGATCACCACAGCCCCCTGGCCCATCGCAGATGAGGCGATGCTGGTCGAGGACAGCGTCACCCTGCCAATTCAGATCAACGGCAAGCGCCGCGGCGAAATCACCGTGGCCGCCGATCTCGACAAAGCAGAGGTTGAAAAAATCGCCCTAGCACACGAAGCTGTACAAAAGGCGCTGAATGGCGGCGCCCCGAAAAAGGTCATCGTGGTGCCGGGTCGTATCGTCAATGTCGTTGCTTAATCAGCCTTTGCTGATCCTCACGCTGGTCACCTCTTTGGTGGTCAGCGCCTGTGGCTTTGCGCCAGTGAATGCGCCGGGCGGCACCGGCGATGCGCTCTACGGAGAGGTGGTCATTGCCTTTCCCGACCTCGCCGATTCGACTGGTGACAGAAATGCCTATTTTCTAGTTCGGGATCTGGAACAACGTCTGGGTCGGGCCAGCAGTGGCGACTACCAGCTGGACCTGACCCTCGCGACCAGGACAGAAGGCCAGGCGATTACCGCTGACAACTCGATCACCCGATATTCAATTATCGGATCCGTCGGCTATAGCCTGATGCGCCAATCGGATGGCGCGGTGATCGCCAGTGGCAGCGAGACCAATTTCACTGGCTACTCCGCCACCGGATCCACAGTGGAAACCCTGGCTGGTGAACGCGACGCTTTTGAACGCCTGATGCGTATCCTTGCGGATCAGATCGCCGCACGGCTGCTGGCAACAGCGGATCTGGCCACCCCAGCCGCCGAATGAAGCTTTCGCCGCGCGACACCGAGGCCTATTGCGCCAAGCCCGATCCCTCTAAGACCGGGCTGTTGATCTATGGCGCCGATGCCATGCGGGTGGCGCTGAAGCGGCAGCAGATGCTGGCGGCCCTGCTGGGCCCCGGCGCGGATGAAGAAATGCGCCTCAGCCGGATGCCCGGCAGCGAGCTGCGCAAAGATCCGGCACAGCTGTTGGATGCGATCAAGGCCGTCGGGTTTTTCCCCGGCGCCCGCGCCGTCTTTGTGGAAGAGGCCAACGACACCGCCGCCCCGGCGATCCTGGCCGCACTCGAAGAATGGCAGCCAGGGGATGCGCAGATCATCGTCACGGCAGGACAGCTCAAAGCCACATCAAAACTGCGCAAAGGGTTTGAGGCACATAACAATGCCTATGCCACAGGCATCTATGACGATCCCCCGTCGCGGGCAGAGATCGAACGCATTTTGGGCGCAGCGCAGATCCGCGATGTCCCAGGCGATAGCATGGCTGTGCTGACCGATATTGCAAACGACATTGGCCCCGGTGACTTCTCACGGATGATCGACAAGCTGTCACTCTATAAACATGGCGACAGCGCGCCGCTCTCGCTAGACGACATTCAGGCCGTGGCACCACAGTCTACTGAGGCCGCCCTGGACGATGTGCTTAACGTGGTAGCCGAGGGCCGCACCCCCGAGATCGGCCCCCTGATCAGCCGCTTGCAGTCACAGGGCACCAATGCGGTGACGCTTTGTATTGGTGCAACCCGGCATTTTCGCACGCTTTATACTGTTGCAGCCGATCCCGGCGGCCCAGCACAGGGCATAGGCCGGTTGCGTCCCCCCCTGTATGGCAAACGCCGCGACAGAGTGCTGCGTCAGGCGCAGGGCTGGGGCGCGGATCGCTTGCAACGGGGCCTGACCATTTTAACCGACACCGATTTGGCGCTGCGATCTGCTGGCCAGACCGCGCCCGCTTTGGCCCTGATGGAGCGTGCCTTGATCCGGCTCTCGATGCTGGGGCGGGCCCGCTAGAACCGCGCGTGCTGGGATCCAGACTATTGTGGCCTTGACCTCTTGCCCCCAGGCTTCATCTTGGCGGCAAGGAAGAAAAGGGAGAGATCATAATGTATACTGTCATCGGCACACCCATGTCGCGGAGCTTTCGGGTGCTTTGGACCCTAGAGGAGCTGGGCCAGCCCTATGAGTTGAACCCCGCCACACCACAAAGCCCGGAGATTCTCCAGATCAGTGCCTTGGGCAAAGTGCCGGCCTTGATCGAAGGCGACGAGGTGATCACCGACTCGACCGCGATCATCACCTATCTTGCCGATAAACACGGCAGCCTAACCGCCAAGGCCGGCACATTGGCCCGCGCCCACCAGGATGCCATGACACAGCGCTTTCTGGATGAGCTGGATGCCGTGTTGTGGACAGCGGCGCGCCACAGCTTTGCCCTGCCCAAGGACCAGCGCGTGCCTGAGGTAAAACCTAGCCTGAAATGGGAGTTCAACCGCAACCTCGACCGGATCGAAAGCCAGATCAAAGGCCCCTATGTCATGGGAGAGGAGTTCACCATTGCAGACATCGTACTAACCCACTGTCTGAACTGGGCCTTCGGCGCCAAGTTCCCGGTCGAAAATCAGGCGATGCTGGCCTATGGCAAATCCATGCGCGCCCGCCCCGCGCACCAGCGGATAGCAGCCCTGATGAAGTAACAGCCCTCTCTGGCTCAGAGGGTCGCAAGATAGCCTACGGCTTCACGCCCGGCCCAGCGCCCGGTAGCAAGACAGGCCGTCAGCAGGTAGCCGCCCGTTGGCGCTTCCCAGTCCAGCATTTCCCCGGCGCAAAAGGTGCTGGGGCGTTTGGTCAGCATCAGATCCTCATCCAGCTCTGACCAAAGGATACCGCCAGCGGTCGAAATTGCCTCATCCATAGGGCGCAGACCTGCGTGTTTCACCGGCAGCGCCTTGATCAATGCGGCCAAATCACCCGGATCCTTCGGCAGCGGGCGACCAAACTCCTGCAACAAAGCAGTCCTGCCTGCTCCCAGTTTGACGGTTCGGCGCAGATGCGTGGCAAGACTGGCCTTGCCACGGGGACGCGCAAGGCGGGTCGCAACCTCCGCCTCCGAGAGGTCTGGCAATAGATCAACGCTCAGATCGGCACCATCGCGCACGGCTGCGCTGACTGTGTAGATGCCACCACCCTCCAGTCCGCGCGCCGAGATCACTGCCTCGCCACGGGAGGTGATGCTGCCCGCCCGCCACTTTACGCCCTTCACCGGCTGACCAAACTGCGCCTGCATATGGGTTGACCAGTCGACCATCAGGCCCGCATTCGCCGGTTTAAACGGTGCCAGAGAGATCCCCTGCGCCGCCAATACCTCACTCCAAGCTCCATCCGAGCCAAGCCGCGCCCAGCTCGCGCCGCCTAACGCCAGAACAGTGCAGCGCGCCGCGATCTGCTGTGGCCCGTCGGCTGTGTCAAAACACAGATCCTCCCCCTGCCAGCCAGTCCAACGCCAGCGGGTTTCCCAGGTCACACCCTGGTTCTCCAGACGCGCCAACCAGGCGCGCAACAGGGGCGAGGCTTTCATCTTCTCAGGAAAGACCCGCCCGGTGGAGCCAGTAAACAGGGCCTGCCCCAGCCCCTGCGCCCAGTCCTGAATGGCTGCCGAATCAAAGGCAGAGATCATCGGCGCCAGGGATTCAGCTGCATCACCATAGTGGGTGAGCAGCTGGCCCAGAGCCTCATCTTTGGTCAGGTTCAACCCGGACTTCCCCGCCATCAAGAACTTGCGTCCCAATGATGGCTTGGCCTCAACCAACAGCACGCTATGGCCGACAGAAGCTAGCTCTCCAGCGGCCATCAGCCCCGCCGGCCCCGCGCCAATCACCACCGCATCCCATATTCGTCGCTGATCCATCCGACCCTCTTTCCTGACTGCTATCCCAATCACCTTGGCCCGCGCATCTACGGCAGATCACAGCGAAAGACGAGGCTTCTGTAACCTAGGAAATAAGCCTGCTTAACCCTGGCTCATCTCAAGGATACCCTTGGCAATCTCGGGCTTGGCCGCCAGGGAATCTGCCAGCAAGGCCTGCGCCTGCGCCATCAGCTCATCCGGTTCAACCAGACGATCGACCAACCCCCATGCACAGGCCTCCGGCGCTTCGATCTTTTGCCCCGCTGCAAGAATCATCTTGGTCCGAGCCGGCCCGATCAGCGCCCGCATCCTGCCCGCATCGGAGGGCTGAGGCAGATAGCCAAGCTTCATTACCGGATAGAAAAACTTGGCCCTAGGCACCGCCAGGCGGATATCACAGGCCAGCGCCATACCATTGGCTCCCCCAGCCAATGTGCCGTTAAGCGCCGCAATCTTGAGGCAGGGCACCGCTGCCAATGCTGTCGACAACCGCTCCCAGACGGTAGAGGTCGCTAGCCCTGCGCGGGCTTCCTCCAGATCGGCGCCGGCGCTAAACACTTTACCGGTGCCCGTGAGGATCAGCCCCCGTGCCGCCTGCGCGCGGGTCGCAATCTCGACAAGCTCCTCGAGCATTTGTGCCGTCAACGAATTGGCCTTGTCAGGCCGGTTGATGGTAACCGTCCAAAGCCCCGTGTCGGAAATGTCGAGATTGATCATACCAGGCCAACTTTGCGACGCACCAAATCCAGGCGCAAAGAGACCTCATCCCCAACAAATTCATCTGCTTCCGGACTACACATCCACAGCAGGGTCTTGGCTGGCCATTCCGCTGGAACGTGATCTTTCCAGTCAATTTGGCTCACCGGATTGATACCGCTGGATTTAATCGCACGCTGCATGTCAGTGGCCACAGTGCCGGGCGACAGGCTGAGGACCCGAATGCCATTGTCAGCCTCTTCCAAATGCAGCGCCTTGGTCAGCATCAAAACAGCCGCCTTGGAGGCGCAATAGGCGCTCCAGCCTTCAAGCGCATTATAGGCCGCGCCAGATCCGATATTGATAATTGTGCCACCCCCGTCGGCCTTCATCAAAGGCAGGGCTGCGTGGATACCGTTGAACACCCCTTTGATGTTGATATCCATCAATTGGCCCCAGGCAGCGGGGTCTGCGTCTTCGATCCTGGAGATCGGATCGATGACCCCTGCATTGTTGATCAAAACATCCAGGCTGCCAAAATCCGCATGAGCTTTTTGCAGGGCCGCCGCCACAGCCTCGGGCTGGGAGACATCGCAGGCGAAGGCCAGCGTGTTTCCGCCGATCTCCTCAGCCAGAGCCGCCAGACTGTCGGTACTCCTTGCCAGCAAGGCCAGATTTGCGCCGGCCTGCGCAAATACACGTGCCGCATCCGCCCCAATGCCACGGCTCGCCCCGGTGATGACAACTGTTTTGCCCTTGATATCCATCAGGTAAATCTCCAAGTCCACTCATTCCAAATGTGGTAAACTGCTTAGGGGGAACGGTCCAGCCCCTGGCCCCTTGACGCTCTTCACGATGCGGTTGACCATACGGACCATTGAATTTGCGTATAAGCAGAAAGGTTATCCTATGACAGTTTCCCTCGCGCGCGGCACGGGTGCTGCTGCGGTACTTATCATAACAGCCCAAGGTGCATTTGCGGATGTCACTGCCCAGGACGTCTGGTCAGACTGGAAAGCCTATATGACCGGCACAGGCTACACCGTGACAGGCACCGAAAGCCAATCCGGCAATGTGCTTACCGTCAGCGATATTTCCATGACCATGCCCCTGCCCGAGCAGGACGGCACGGGCGGGCTGACCATGCCTGAGATCCAGTTCGTTGAGAACGGCGATGGCACTGTCAATGTGATGCTGCCAAAGGATTTCCCGATGACCTTTGCCGGGGAAGGGGATGGCGAGAAGTTCTCGGCTGAAATCCTGTACTCCCATGACGGCAGCCCAATGGTTGTCTCAGGCGATACCTCTGCCATGACATATGATTATGCCACCAGTCAGGCGACGGTGACATTGGGCAAACTCATCGGCGATGGCGAAGAAATGCCAGAAGGGGCCTTAAAAGCCTCGGTTATGATCAGCGATTTTGCGGCCAATACCGTGATGCAGATTGCCGACCAGCGCAGCTATACCCAGACCTCCTCCATGGCTGAAGTCACCTATGACCTGGCATTTCAGGACCCCGATTCTGACGATGCCGGCACCGTCACAGGCAGCCTGAAAAACGTAACTGGTACCGCTGTCAGCACCATTCCCTCTGGATTGGACAGCCCCGAGATGCCTGCTTTGATCAAGGCGGGGCTGAGTGTCGATGCCAATGTGGCCTATACCGGTGGCAATAGCGCTATTTCCGTGACCGGCTCTGACAGCTTTGACATGCAAAGCTCCTCTGCCGGGGGGAATTTCGGCGTCACCATGAGCAAAAACGGGTTGTCCTATGACGTTGGTCAGAAAGATATCTCGGTCAATGTCTCCGGGTCGGAAATCCCCTTCCCTCTGGCGCTCACGATGGCAGAAACCGGGTTCAAACTGTTGATGCCCGTCAGCCAGTCTGATGAAGAACAGGACTTTGGTCTTGGCATCACCCTGCGCGACTTTGCCGTCCCAGAAATGCTCTGGGGCATGGTTGATCCCACCGGTACCCTGCCACATGATCCGGCGACCATTGTGTTGGATCTGGCTGGTAAGGGCAAACTGCTGTTTGACATCTTTGACCCGGAATCGATGAAAGCCATGGAACGTGGCGCTCAAAAACCAGGTGAGTTCAATGCCGTCACCATTAAGCAACTGCTGGTAACCGCCGCAGGGGCCAAACTGACTGGAACCGGTGATTTCACCTTCAATAACGAAGACATGGTGACCTTTGACGGCATGCCTGCCCCAGATGGCGCGGCTAATATCGAACTGGTTGGCGCCAATGGCTTGATTGACAACCTGATCAAGATGGGCCTGCTCAGCGACAGTGATGCCATGGGTGCACGCATGATGATGGGCATGTTTGGCGTCCCCGGCGAAGGCGAAGACACCCTGACCTCGGAAATCAAAGTCTCCGAAGACGGCCAAATCCACGCCAATGGCCAGCGCATCAAATAAGCGCCCGACCTCAAAAATACCCAAACAGGGCCGCCATGCGCGGCCCTTTTTTGTGCCACACCCTTGCAGCAGGTCGCGGGTCTAGCTAGCTCTTGTTGCAATCCAAATTCAGTAGGTGCCCATGACCCAGTCTCCCGAAGCGCTTTGCCACGCCCTGATTGACGCCGCCAAACGCGCCGGTGCCGATGCCGTTGATGCCATGGCCACCGAGGGCCGCTCCCTTAGCATTGAGGTGCGCGAAGGCAATCTGGAGCATGCCGAACGCTCAGAGGGTACCGATCTGGGCCTGCGGGTCTTTATTGGCCAACGCCAGGCGCAGGTCTCCTCTTCTGACAGTCGCCCCGAAACCATGCACGCCATGGCCGAACGCGCCGTGGCCATGGCCCGTGAGGCCCCGGAGGATCCCTATAGCGGCCTGGCCAATGCTGATCAGCTGGCCCAGAACTGGGATGTCGACGCATTGGAACTCTGTGATCCCAGCGCCGAACCCGCACCAGAGGCCCTGCAGCAGGACGCGCTTGCCGCCGAGGCCGCCTGTGCCGCCATTGAAGGGATCAGCCAGGTGCAGGCCGCTGGGGCCAGCTACGGCCATCATTCGGTCTATCTCGCCACCTCTAACGGGTTTGCCGGTGGCTACCAGCGCACAGGCCGTTCGCTGTCTTGTACTGGTATTGCAGGAACCGGCACCGGGATGGAGCGCGACTATGATGGCGATTCACGCACCTTTCAAAACGATCTGCGCAGCGCCGAGGATATTGGCCGCACCGCAGGGGAACGCGCCGTGGCGCGGCTCAATGCCCGCCGCCCGCAAACCGGCAGCTACCCGGTCCTGTTTGACGAGCGGGTCTCCTCTTCATTAATTGGTCATCTGCTCTCGGCCTCCAATGGCGCGGCTATCGCCCGTGGCTCATCCTGGTTACAGGGCGCAGTAGGCGACCAGATCCTGCCCCAGGCCCTGTCAGTCATAGAGGACCCGCATCGCGCCCGGATTTCAGGCTCGCGCCCCTTTGACGGCGAAGGCCTGCCCACTCAGAAACGCGCCATCATTGAAAACGGCGTCCTAACCGGCTGGACCCTTGATCTGGCTTCGGCCCGAAAACTGGGTCTGCAAAGCACCGGCAATGCAGTGCGTGGTGTCGGATCGGTCCCCTCTCCGTCAAACTGGAACGTCGCCCTGACCCCAGGTCACCAAAGTCGCGCAGAACTGATTGCCCAAATGGGCACCGGCCTGCTGGTCACCTCCCTGATCGGATCCACCATCAACCCCAACACCGGAGATTACTCCCGTGGTGCCTCAGGCTATTGGGTGGAAAACGGCGAAATCGCTTATCCGGTCAATGAGTGCACGATCGCGGGCAATCTGCGCGACATGCTCAAAAGCCTTGTGCCGGCAAATGACGCTCGCAGCTATCTGTCACGGGTGGTCCCCTCGCTCTTGGTCGAAGGAATGACCCTTGCCGGCAGCTGAAGACCTCACGCTCCTGATCCAGGCGGCCAAGGCAGCGGGCGATATAGCGCTCAGATACTCCGGCCCAACCGCGCAGCGCTGGGACAAACCTGATGGCCAGGGTCCGGTGACCGAGGCCGATCTGGCGGTGAATGCAATGCTTGAAGAGATGCTGCCTAAGGCGCGGCCGGACTACGGCTGGCTCTCAGAAGAAAGCGAAGACAATGCCGCCCGGTTGGGCAGGGATCGGGTCTTTATCATTGATCCTATTGATGGCACCCGCAGCTTTGCGGAGGGCTCTCCCACTTGGGCCCACTCCTTGGCTATCGCGGATCGAGGTGAGGTCACCGCAGCGGTCATCTACCTGCCACAACGGAATTTGCTCTATACCGCTTCCAAAGGAGGCGGCGCCTTCTGCAATGGCGGTGTGATCTCCGTCGCCGCCCCTTCGACGCTGAGCGCCGCCAAGGTGCTTACCGCCAAACCAAACCTCGAGCCCCAGCACTGGTTAGGCGCTGCCGCGCCAACCTTCCACCGCAGCTATCGCCCCTCACTGGCCTATCGGTTGGCTCGTGTCGCCGACGGTGGTTATAGCGCCATGCTGACACTGCGGCGCAGCTGGGAATGGGATATCGCTGCTGGCGATCTGATCCTGCGCGAAGCTGGCGGGTTGATCAGCGACCGGCTCAATGCGCCCCTTCGTTTCAACAACGCCACGCCCCTACTGGACGGCATTGTCGCGGCGACCCCAACAACGCATCAGGATCTTGTGCAGGCCCTGGATCCAATGGGTCCCGGCATCGCCGGGCAATGATTTACACAGATGACTGAACCCCATTCCCTGTCCTCCACCACGCGGCCGCCAGGCGAAGTACTTTGGGTCCATGCCACCAGCATCGAGCGGTTCATGGCGCTTTGCGATATTGGCCAGCGGCTCAAGGCGATGCGCCCAGATCTGGTGGTTCTAGCCACTTGGGAGGCTGAAATGGGGGAGGTCCCGGGTGTGGAGGGATGCGATTTTCTGATTGGCCCCCTGCCCAGCGATCAATCCAGCGAGGCCAAGGCCTTTCTCACCCAATGGCGGCCAGACCTGTGCCTCTGGGCTGGCGGCAACCTGCGCCGAGGTCTGTTGCGGCAAATGCGGGAACAGGGAATTTCTGCCCTGTTGGTGGATATTCTAGACCGTGAAATGCCAGCCCGCAAACTGCGCTGGCTGCCAGATCAACGCTATCGAATTTTTAGCGGCTTTGATTCCATTTTCACCCCGTCACAAACTGTGCGCAACCAGCTGTTGCGTGGGCCATTGCCCGCTGAGCAAGTGGTGCTAACCAGTCGCTTGCGGCTCTCTACCGTACCACCCGGATGCGACCACGATACACTCTCGACCCTCCAACAAGCCCTCGGCAGCCGTCCCGTCTGGCTGGCCGCCCGCGCCCAATTGGAAGAACTGCCAACCCTGCTGGAGGCCCATCGCACGGCCCTCAGGATGTTGCACCGGATGCTGCTGGTTGTTGCCCTGGACGACCCCCAAAGCCGTGCCCGCGCCCGCAATCTCATTGTGGCCAGCGGGTTGCAATGCGCTGATTGGGACGCTGGGGAGGAGATGGATGACTACACCCAGATCCTGATTACAGACAGCACTAACCTTGGGCTCTGGTACCGACTGGCGCCTGTCTCTCTTCTGGCCTCCAGCCTGGCACCAGAGATGCCAGGACAGAATCCTCTGGATGCGCTTGCACTGGGATCGGTGGTGCTTCATGGGCCAGCCAGCGGCCACCACAGCGCAATCTATGATCAACTGGCGGCGCTGAAAGCCACTAAACAAGTGAGCAGCGCAGAGGAGTTGGCCGAAATGGTGATCCATCTGTCTGCCCCTGACATGGCAGCCAAGCGCGCCCTGGCCGGCTGGACCGCCGTGACCGAGGGCGCGGAAATGACCGATCAACTGATAGAGAGAGTTCAGGACATCCTGGACCTGCGCGAGGACCAAAATGCGACCTCCTGAGTTCTGGAACAAAGCCCCCAATCGCTTTGATCTGCGCCGCCTATTGCTGGCACCGCTGGGATGGATCTATGCCGCTGCAACTGCGAAGCGGTTACGTGCCCCAGGCTATCAGGCCTCTGTTTCGGTGATCTGCGTTGGCAATCTCAATGCCGGGGGGACCGGCAAAACTCCAACGGTAATATGGCTCCTGGAGACCCTGCGCGCCCTAGGGCATGAGCCCCATGTGGTCACCCGCGGCTATGGGGGGCGTTTGCAGGGACCGATAGCGGTGGATCCCGGCAAACACCGCGCCCAGGACTGCGGCGACGAACCGCTACTGCTGGCGGCCTTTGGCGAGGTCTGGGTCGCTCGTGATCGGGCCGCAGGTGTCCAGGCGGCAGAAGCCGCAGGGGCTACGGTCATTCTGCTGGACGACGGATTCCAAAACCCCAGTGTGACCAAAGATCTGTCGCTAGTGGTGGTGGATGCCGCCCGCGGTTTTGGCAATGGTTCCTGCCTGCCTGCAGGCCCCCTACGCGAACCTGTAGAGCCGGGTCTGCGCCGTGCCGATCTGGTGCTTTCCATCGGCGATGAGACGGCTCAGGAGAGCTTCTCCAGTATCTGGGGCAACAGCCTACAGGGCCTGCCCCATGTGCAGGCCACACTGGAACCCCTGCAGACGGGCATGCCCTGGAAGGGCACACCAGTGCTGGCCTTTGCCGGTATTGGGCACCCGCAAAAATTCTTTGATACCCTGCGGGGGCTTGGCGCAAAGGTTATCCACGCCGAGGCGCTGGATGATCACCAGCCGCTGTCCACGGCACTGATGACCCGGCTGGAGGCCGATTCCAAGATGCGGGGTGCGCAGCTGGTCACCACCGAAAAAGACGCCGTGCGCCTGCCTGCAGGTTTCCGTCACAAGGTGATAACCCTACCCGTGCGCTTGCAGATCCCCGATGATCAGGCGCTGACCAATCAGCTCAAGGCAATAGCCCCAGCGCCTTAGTCAACTGCCTAGGGTTAATCTCGTGATTCAAAAAACAAAGCCCAGGGTTTCCCCTGGGCTTTGAAATCCGTCATCTGGAGTGGCCCAGTTAGCCTTCCAGTTCGGCGTCAATCAGGGTTTTGAAATCTTCATAAGACTGATTGGAAATCTTGGTGCCGTTCAACACAAAGGAAGGAGTAGATTCGACACCGTCCGCTGTTGCGTTTTCCTGATACCAAGCCACCAATGTCTGCGCCTTCGTGCCATCCTGCAAGCAGGCCTCGACCGTATCTTTGTCAAGCCCGGCAATACCACCGATTTTACGCAGCGCGTCGATGATCTCGGAGGCGCCACCTGCGCGGCTCCAGTCGGACTGACCTTTGTAGATTAGATCACTGATACCAAAGAACTTTTCAGGTCCACCACAGCGCGCAATCATCGACGCCCAGAGACCGTAGCGATCAAAGTAGACCTCACGGTAGATGAGTTTCATCTTGCCGGTGTCAATATATTCTTCCTTGAGCTGCTTTAAAACACCGGTGTGGAAATTGGCGCAATGTGGGCAGGTGTAGGAGGCATATTCGATCAGGGTGACAGGCGCGTCTTCTGCTCCCATAACCATTTCGGTGATGGTGGAGGTGTCAACCTCGGCCTCTTGTGCAGAGGCAGCCCCCACCAGGGGCAGATCAGGCAGGCGGGTTTGGCTGTTGTAACCAGTGACCGCATAGGCCCCGGCAGCAAGCGCCACCGCAGCAAAAACACCAGACATAAGACGGGTCATTCATACCTCTTTCGTTCAGTTTTCTTCTTTGTCAGAACATTGCGCCCCAACCGCTCCAGCGCGGCGCGCAACTCTTCGTTTTCAACCCCTTCAGCAGCCTGTGCGGCCTCGGCCTGATCCTGTGGATCAACGGGCGCCAGTTTTTGCACTTTGGGGGCGTGTTTGAATTCTACCTGGCCATCGGAAAAACCGGTGGGCGCCGTCTGGGTGATCCATACCTTTGAGATCGCATTGTAGCCATAGACCGCGTTCACCTTTTCCCGCAGACGTTCCTTTTGCATCTCCAGTATTGGCGCATTGGCGCCATTGGTCAGCACCGTCAGGGTTGCACCAAAGGAACTGCGGCCATAGCCGACCTTGACGGGACGGGCGATCGTCGCGATGTCGGGTCCAGCGATTTCTTCCCAATGGGTCAGCAGACGCGACACTGCAAAGCCACGGCTTTCACCCGCCTTGCGGATCTGATCCGAAAGGAGCCGAGAGGTGCGAGAGAACCCGCGCGTGGTGCTGCGCCTGAATGCCATAGATATGGTTTTGCGTGACTGGTCCCCCTATTGTAAAGGGGCGACGAACAACGGTCAGCAAAACAACGCCACCGAGGGGTAAAGAATGCGTGATATGGACAGATTTCCGGCCCCAGGCGCGACATCGTCAGAGGAAGAGACTGAACTGAACCAACAGCTGCTCAGCTGGTATGACCGCAACGCCCGCATCATGCCCTGGCGGGTCTCTCCGGCAGATCGCGCTCGTGGATTGCGCCCAGACCCCTATCGGGTTTGGCTCAGTGAAGTGATGTTGCAGCAGACCACGGTTGCCGCCGTAACCGAGTATTTCCAACGGTTTACCCGGCGATGGCCCTCGGTGTTGGATCTGGCCGCTGCACAGGATGCCGAGGTCATGGCGGAATGGGCCGGGCTGGGCTATTATGCGCGCGCCCGCAACCTGCTGAAATGCGCCCGTTTGGTGGCGCAGGAACTGGAGGGCACTTTCCCGGACAGCTATGACGCACTGATGAAGCTGCCCGGCATAGGCCCCTATACCGCCGCCGCAGTTGCTTCGATCGCCTTTGACCGCGCCGAAACGGTGCTGGATGGCAATGTAGAGCGAGTGATGGCACGGCTGCATGACATTCATGATCCGTTACCCGCCGTAAAACCGGTTCTAAAAGAGCACGCAGGCGTCCTGACACCGCAGCTCCGTCCCGGCGATTATGCCCAGGCGGTGATGGATCTGGGCGCGACCATCTGCACCCCCAAAAACCCTGCCTGTGGGATTTGCCCCTGGCGCAGCCCCTGTCAGGCGCGGATTGCAGGAACCGCCCCGGAATTGCCCAAAAAGACCCCAAAACAGCCCAAACCCACACGGCTGGGTTTCGCTTATCTGGCCCGTCGTGCTGATGGAGCATGGCTGTTGGAGCGCCGCCCCGATAAGGGGCTACTGGGGGGCATGCTGGGATGGCCTGGATCCGAATGGAACGCGGCCCCAGACCCCCGCCCCCCGTTTGAGGCGAACTGGCAGGATCTGGGGGGGGAGGTGCGCCATACCTTCACTCATTTTCACCTGATTCTGCAGGTGAAGCTGGCCGAACTTCCCTCAGGGTATAATCTCACCCCAGGGCAGGAGCTGCTGACGCGGCATGCGTTTCGCCCCCAAGATCTGCCAACCGTGATGCGCAAGGCATTTGACCTTTGGGCTGGATCAGAGTTCAACCCCGGCCCAAACGGATAACCCTGGGCTGAACCCTGCGCACTGCCACCTTTGGTCGCCCCTCACCCCCTTGGGTTTCGCGAAGAACAGGCCTAGTCTCAGCCCCATCCCACATGGGGCCTGGTCTCAGGCCGCTGATTTTGGAGTCTGACTGATGATCGACGCTGATATCCTTCCGCGCTGGCAATCTGCCCTGCCCTTTTGGCTCTCCTTTTTGCTGCTGCCATTGATCTGGATGGCAGCCCTGTTTGGCGGCTGGATCATCCTGCTGCCGCCGCTTGTAACCTGGTATCTGTTCGCCGCGCTGGATGGCATACTGGGCCTCAACCTAGAAAATGCCGATCCGGCGACACCCGAAAATGATCTGGACTGGTACCGCAGGCTGACCACCGCCTGGGTGCCCTTGCAGTTCCTCACTTTGTTTGGCCTGATCTGGTATGTCAGCGATGCCAGCCACCTGTCCGGGTTAGAAAAATTCGGAGTGTTTTTTGGGGCCGGCGTGATCACCGGAACCATTGGCATCAACTACAGTCACGAGTTGATGCACCAGCGCAACCGGCTGGAGCGTAACCTGGCAGATCTCTTGCTGGCTATGGTACTCTATTCCCATTTCCGCTCCGAACACCTGCTGGTGCATCATCGCTATGTGGGCACGCCACGTGACCCAGTCACTGCGCGCTACAATGAAGGGTTTCACCGGTTCTACCCACGGGTGTTGCAGCAATGCTGGCTCTCTGCTTTTCGCGCCGAAAAAGAAAAACTCGCCAAAAAGAACCTGCCCTGGACCAATGGCAAGAACCCTTTCTTTCGTTACTGGGGCTTGCAGGCAACCATGCTGGTTCTGGCGGCGATTTTAGGGGGGCTATCGGGTTTGGTGCTGTTCCTGGTACAGGCCGGAGTGGCCATCTGGCAACTAGAGCTGGTCAACTACGTGGAACACTACGGTCTGACCCGCAAACATCTGGGTGAGGGCAAATACGAACATGTGCGGCCGCATCATTCCTGGAATGCCGCCCATAAGGCCTCGAACTGGTTGCTGATCAATCTGCAACGCCACTCTGACCATCACTACCGCCCGGATCGGCGGTTTCCGCTGCTGCAGAACTATACAACGGCCGATGCCCCGCAGCTGCCCTATGGCTATCCAGTGATGACGGTGATGGCGATGATCCCACCACTGTGGCGACGCGTAATGAACCCAAGGGTTCGACGTTGGCGCCAGATGTATTACCCAGAGATCACTGACTGGAGCGGCTACAACAAGGCCAAAACCCCAATGCCTCGCTCCTGAGTTGGAGTGCCATAGGCGCAGAAACGAAAAGAACACCGACCCGCCCAAGGGTCAGTGTTCTTTCGCAGCCCCTTGGCAAGAGACTTTAAGGAAGCACAGGTTGAAAGTGAACTTGGACGGACAACTCTCGCGCTGTACAGCAACAGGGGCATCCTGCAATCACAATCCTAACAGGATGATAACAAACAATATCAACCTAAGGGTGAATATGTAAGTGCTTGAATTTGATACACTAAATATTCAGCTCACCCATGACCCACAACTGACAACAGGGAGAATACCTTTGGGTTGTGGTAGAATCACCGTTTCGCCCAAACCTTCATAACATCATCCAGACCACGTACTTCCTGATCAGGATGGCACTCAAAACCAGTGTCAATATCAGCGGCAGGCTGTTCCTGCTCAGCTTGCAAGCGTAGCTCATCACTCATCACAATTGAGGTCTGCAACCGCCGGGTCATCTCTTCCAGCCGGGCAGCAACGTTCACTGCTGTGCCAATCACCGCATACTCTAGACGGTTGGCCCCAATATCCCCAAGCAGGGTCTCACCGTAGTGAATACCAATCCCTGCATGGATTTCCGGTTCCCCCAGACGGCGCCGTTCCCGGTTCCAGATCTCGAGAGACTTTTGCATCGCCAGCGCACAGTCCAGCGCATTGCTGGCGTCGCGTTCGCCGGCCAAAGGGGTGCCAAAAGTCGCCATCAACCCATCGCCCAGATATTTATCAAGCGTCCCATTATGACGGAACACTTCACGCTCCATCCGGCCATGGAATCCGCGCAACAAGGCAATCACCTGATGCGGGTCCCGCCCGGCGGCAAGTCGGGTAAAGCCGATGATATCAATAAACAGAACCGCAACATTCTGGATCTTCACCTGCTTCAGCGGCTCATCATTTTGCGATAGTTGATCGACCACATTGGGCGAAAAGTAGCGAGACAGGTTTGCCCGCTCACGCTCAAGCCCCGCATTGTTCAATAGCAGGATGTTGGTACGGCGCGCCGATATCGCCAGAGTGATGGCCACGATGAGGAAGACAATGACCTCCTGTATCCGCAATTGCAGCACATAGCTGTTGGGATCCAGAAACTTCAACATACTTGAGTCAGCACCAATGGCCTCCACCACCGCCTCGGTGAGCCCAGGAGTCGGGGTTGTGAACCACCAAGACAGAGCCATGGCCCCCAGCCACATCACAAAGGTCCAGACCCCGATGGCAATCACTGTGCGCCAAGAGTAGGCCATGGTGCCCACCGCAAGGATCACAAAGAAGTAGAGGAAATTGTCAAACCGATACTGCATCGCAAGCGGCATGGTATCAACGCTCAACGGGTTCGGCCCAACCATACCAAGGGTCATCAGGAACAGATCAATAAAGATCAACAACAGTTCCAAACGTGACCGCCCGACCCGCCCGACCCGCTGGATAAACCAGCCATTCAGGCACAACAGCGCCATAATGCCGATGTGATAGATCACTTCAAAATACGGATGCACGATGACAACAAAGACCGCAAAAATCGCCATCGCGATCCAGCGTGCCTTCACCGCCAGCTCCAAACCTTCGCGTTTGTGATTTTCCAGCGCAGTCAAGACATATTGGGTCTCAGGTGTGTCTTCGACCTCCGCCGCCCGCGACAAATCGATCAATCTGGATTTGGTCGGTGTCACTGCGGTGTCAGTCATCAGGCGATCCCTATTGCTGCGCCCTAGATAGGCAGTCTGGCACCAGCATACATCCCCCAAGTGATCCACAACACGAAAAAACCCCGCCAGAGTGGCGGGGCAAGGTGCGGTCTGCGTGTTTCAAGCTGCGTCACGTTAGTGACACAGGCACGTAGACCGTCAGTTAACTTGGATGATTGTGAAAACAGTGGCAGGCCTAGTTCTGCATTTCGGCTCTGATCTGCTGGCGCAACACATCGATAGGCACAGTCTGGCCATCACGTTTGAAACACCAGTAGGTCCAACCATTGCAGGAGGGGGCGTTTTCCAGATGGGCGCCGACCTGATGGATTGAGCCTTTGACATTGTCACCAATCAGCGTGCCATCGGCGCGAACCTTGGCTTTATGCCTTTGGTTCATTGAATAAAGCTCATCTCCAGGGCGCAGCATACCGCGTTCAACCAACTGGCCAAAGGGGACACGTGGCTCGGCGCGTTTGCTGGTCGAAACCTGCAATGCCTCGCGGTCGAACTTGCGCACGGACTTAATCCGCTCGGCTGCCACTTTGCGATAGCTCTCTTCCTGTTCGATACCGATGAATTCACGGCCCAGCATCTTGGCAACTGCGCCGGTGGTGCCGGTGCCAAAGAAGGGATCAAGAACCACGTCGCCGGGGTTGGTGGAGCCCACAAGGATTCGGTGCAACAGGGATTCTGGTTTTTGGGTCGGATGGGCTTTTTCGCCATCCTCGTTCTTTAGCCGTTCATGGCCGGTGCAGATCGGCAGCACCCAGTCCGAACGCATCTGAATGCCCTCGTTCAGCGCCTTCAGCGCCTCATAGTTGAAGGTGTATTTACCACCTTCGGACTTCGATGCCCAGATCATGGTCTCATGGGCGTTGGTGTAGCGTTTGCCACGGAAATTCGGCATCGGGTTGGATTTTCGCCAAACCACATCGTTGAGGATCCAGAAGCCCTCGTCCTGCAGCGCTGTGCCGACACGGAAAATGTTGTGATAGGAGCCAATCACCCAGATCGCACCGTTTGGTTTCAGGATCCGGCGGGCCTGATGCAGCCATCGGCTGGTGAAATCATCATAAGCCGCAAAGCTGGAGAACTGATCCCAATGATCATCCACCGCATCGACCTTGCTGTTGTCGGGTCGGTGCAGCTGGTTCTTCAGTTGCAGGTTATAGGGGGGATCCGCAAAGATCAGATCGATCGAGTTGTCCGGCAACCCGGCCATCACGTCGATACAATCGCCGTCAATAATCGTGTTCAAAGGGAGCGCCGCGGCGCCCTTCGTCATTGTTTTCGTCATTTGCTCTGCCTCAAAACCATTCGGCGCATTTTTGCGCTCATTTTGGTTATCCACAGGATGAGTCATCCGGGATTCGAGGTCAATTTGTTTTTTAGATCAGCCCCCTGCGGTTCACTCTTGATACAATATCTTGTGTACCGGCTTGAATGACTTCCGATGATGTGGTGTCACCCCCAATTCGACAAGCGCCTCTCGGTGTTGCTTTGAAGGATATCCTGCGTTCTTCTCCCATCCATATCCTGGAAACTGTTGCGCCAAATCCACCATGAGATTATCGCGCGCCTCTTTTGCCACGATTGAGGCCGCCGCGATTGAGACTGATTTGCCGTCTCCTTTGACCACTGCTTGCGCGTCAATTGTCAGGTCACGCGGGATCAAATTACCATCAATCAGAAGATAATCGGGCGGCGGATCCAAGGCCGCAACAGCACGTTCCATCGCCAAATGCGAAGCGCGGAGTATGTTAATGGAATCAATCTCTTCAACGCTAGCCTCAGCAATCGACACCTGCGCGCGGGCAAATATCTCCTTTGCCAAAACCACGCGTTTTTTTGCGCTCAGTTTTTTGGAGTCATTCAACCCTTCGGGCAGGTCAGCCATATCCAGGACCACGGCTGCCGCCGTCACCGGTCCGGCAAGCGGGCCACGGCCAACTTCGTCGACTCCGGCAACCCGCAGGTAGCCCTTTTCGTGGGCGGCGATCTCTAGGGAATTATCTGGCTGTTCCATGGTCTTGTCAGACCCAAATTTCGCAGACTTTGCAAGCGCCCAACCAAATGCTGCCCACCCCACGCGCAAAAAAGAAGGGGGCCAAGGCCCCCTCAAGTCTGCTCGACATGTTGCGCTTGGGCCACTTATGGCCATGCCCCTTAGCGATTGACCATGCGGTATCCATGCTTGTTCAGGCAGCGTGGCTTGTAAGCGGTGCGATTATTGTGGCCGTTCCAGAAGGTCACTTTGCAGCTCTGTGGCAATGAGCCCACGTGGTCATAATTGCGACGCAGACAGCCCAGCGCCACTAAGGATTTGCCATTTCTGTAGTTCGGGGCAAACTTCATGCAATGCGCTGGCAGGTCATAGCGACCAAAACGGTGCGGCAAGGGGCGTGGCCGAGGCGTCGGGTTGGGCCGATGGGGGCGGGTAACAGTGTCCCGTCGCCGATCACGCGTGTTGTGATCATGGAGTGCGGCACCAAGAATACCCAGGACTGCAAGCCCCGCGACCACCTTCCCAAAATCCTCTCCGGCCTGGGCAGGCCCAGAGGAGACGCCGGTGATGGCCAGCGCAGCGGCCAGTATAAGAGCGATAAATTTGCGGTGCTGTTTTGGTTGGCGGCTCTGTGTCATCGGAGTGTTTCCTCGTTATGTGCTGTCTGTTGGTGCCCCCTTTCGGGGACGACAAACCCGCTGTGTTTCTGCGGTGTTGGCGGGTTCAAATTCTGTACTCTCACACTCGACCAATGCCGTTCAGACAGGCAATAACAGCGCTATGATATCGAATAACCAGGGGCTCAAAGAGCTGTTGTTATTGAATTTCACCCAGCTTTCGGCGCAGGGTGGCGATATGAAACACGCCCTTGCCATACCGCTGATATGCGCCTCCCTGTTGGCCGCAGTTGTGCCCGCACAGGCCGCTGATTGCTATGCCGATTACAAGGCCAAGCAGAACAACCCGTTGAAACTGCATTACGGGGTCATTCAGATCCGGGGTGCTTGTAACAAGGCCGCTGCCCAGGTCGAAATACAGTCCCGAATCGCGGCCTCCGGCTGGACCCTGCTCAATGTTATGTCTGTCTTTGGTCCCGAAGGCCTGCAACAAAGGAAGGCCAATGCCGGACCCTACTATCTCCGTTTCTGAGGCCCGCTCCGCAGGCAGCCGCATCATCACCTTTGGTATCGTCTTCATCGCCACCCTGCTGGCTATCGCCGGGACAGTGCTTTTGCTGGCACTGCCTGATGCCAATGCGTTCAACGCGCGGGTGGAACAGCTCTTTGTCGAAAACGATCTGACCACCCAGGCCGAGATCAAACTGCTGGAAATATTGGCCCAATCCGGTACTGCCTTTGCCGATACCCTCGCCAGCTACCGGGTGGTGATCTTTGTTCTGCTGATTTTTGCCACCGCGATGATGATTGTCGCCCTGGTGGTGCTGGCAATGCTCGTGCTGCTCAACCGACGCATGGCCCAGATTGAACGGGCCGGCATCCAGGTGACCGAGCTGCTAATTAGCCGTGAGGAACACACCGTTTACCTCAACAATATGGGCTTTAAGCTCACCGCGGCCGCGATGGAAACACTATCGGCCCTGGCTGAGGCCCGGATGGATGACGATGTGCTCTCAGGTGCCGAGATCGAGGCAGTGATTTCCGGTAAACACAGCAGCGATTGCGAAGAGGCTGCCGGCGCCACCCGCATCAAGCGCCTGCGCGACACATTGGGCAATCAGATGGTGAGCGAGCTTTTGGTCAAAAACATCGCCAAACGTGGCTATGTACTGGCGATCAGCAAGGATGTGATCCGCATGGTTTGAACCGGGTCGCCAGAGCAGGCGCAGTTCGCTCTGGTCACATCTCTGCGAGGAGGCCCCGATCTCACGGTAAAACACAGAGCCTGTGCACAGATGATCCTTCCAGCCACTGGAAATTCATCTCTTTGGCCCCACATAAAGCTCTGTCTCCCAAGGGGAGGCGCCTTGGGGTGTCTGTCGCTGCCCTCAGGCCCCCCACCCTCTCGGACAGCGGGAGGACAAGAGGATAGCCCCGATGAACGCCCATGTTCCCTCCCCCCCAAACAATGCTGGCCCACAGAAACGTGGTCCGCAAAATCGCGGCTATGGCATATTGGTTGAACCGCTGCGCGGCGAAGTCCAGGTGCGACGCGGCGGCACTCTCTTAGCCAAAAGCACCCGCGCTCGGGTGATGTATGAAACCCGGCTTCAGCCCACCATCTATATTCCACGTGACGATCTGGTGGTGGATATCTCGACCAAAGTCGGGTTGCAGACCTTCTGCCCCTTTAAGGGCACTGCCTGTTACCATGATCTGAAACTAGACGATGGGCGCGTCGACAATGCAGTCTGGATCTATGAAGACGCCCTGCCAGAGGCCCGCCAGATCGAAGGACATGTGGGCTTTGTCGCTGACCCCGATACCGAAATCGACCTTGGCGCCAACCAAATTGCGCCACCTGAGTATGGCAATATCTCTGGGCCCTTGATCGACTGGCTGCTGCGCGAAGCCGCCTTTCTGCCAACCCCCGAGGAGTTCACCAAAGCCTTTTCCCAAAAGCTGTTGGAACAGGGGGTCTACCTCTCGCGGCTTTCGGTGCTGGCCTGGTCGCTGCACCCGCAGATCGCGGGCAAAAACTTTATCTGGCAAAAGGCCAGTGATGAGGTGACCATCTACGCCCCCAGTTATGAAATCTACGAACACCCCGCCTACAATGCCAGCCCGCTGCGCCATGTCTCCAAAGGGCTGGGCGGCGTGCGCCATCGCATCGACAGCGCAGACAGCGAGGATGCCTTTCCCATCCTCAGCGATCTACGCGCCGCTGGGGCGACAGACTATGTCGCCATGCCCCTGCCCTTCTCTGATGGCCGGATCAATGTGCTCACCGTGGCTTCGGATCATCCGGATGGGTTTTCCACCGCCAATCTGGGGCTGATCTTTGAATGTTCCGCCGTGGTTGCCCGCTATTACGAAGTCTTCATGCAGCGCGAAAACGCCCAGTCCCTGCTGGAGACCTATGTGGGCAAGCGCACCGGCGAGCGGGTTTTGGGCGGCAAGATCCGCCGCGGTGAAGGCGATGAGATCGACGCCGCCATCATGTTCTGCGACCTGCGTGGCTCGACCCTTCTGGAAGAAAAGCTGGGGCGGAGCGCGTACATCAATCTGTTGAACGCATTTTTTGAAACCGCCTCGACCATTGTGCATGACAATGGCGGCGAGGTGCTGAAGTTCATCGGCGACGCGGTTTTGGCGGTGTTTCCTGTCAGGACTGAGACCCATGAAGAAACTGGCGTGGATGCCGACTTGGCTCGTACCCAAGCGTTGAAATCTGCCCGCAGCATTGTCCCGGCTCTCACCCAGGTCGCAGCAGAGCACGACCTCGCCGAGCTCACATGCGCCAGCGGTATCGCCTATGGGACCGTCACCTATGGCAATGTTGGCTCGCGGGAGCGGCTGGACTTCACCGTCATTGGCCAGGCTGCCAATATCGCCGCCCGTCTGGGCGATTACGGTAAGACAGTTGGGCATCAGATCGTTGTGAGCCAGAATTCCCTGCCTGGGAGTTGCCAGGACTCTACGTCGCTGGGGGCCCTGAGCCTACATAATGTCAGCCAGCCGGTGGAAAGCTATGCCGTCGCCCCTTTCCTCACCGCACCTGAACGCAAGATTCAGGCCGATCCATCAGGTCCACCTCCGGTGCCAGTCAAGGTCATCAAGTAAGCAACTCGGTTTCCACAAATGCTGGCGTGCCGCCCGGTACGGGCGGCGCCGGGCCCAAGGGCCGGGCCGGTTTTGCACTGCAAAACCGGGGCTGAGCGCGGGAGCTCCCCCCACTGGCTGTGCGAACTTGTTTTACGAGTTGACAGCCACGAGGCGTTGACTCTCTTCCCCCATCGAGATTAGCAGCGGCGCCTCGGATTGGCGCGCCTTAAATGCCGCCTTGTCCGTCATGCCACGCCACTCTTGCTGCACCAGGGACTGCCCCACGGCGCCGCCCAGCGTGGTGCCCGGCCCGGTGACGATAAAGAGGTCTGGAGCAAACTCCAGCGCGGCAGTTTGCACTGCCCGGGTGAAGTCATAGCTTTCAACCACTTGATGGCCCAGCGTGTAGTCCCAAAGTGCCGCCAGATCCGTTGATCCCGGTTGCCAGATCGCACCTCGCCCGTCGACCAATGGTACGGCTGGCTGCTTTAACACCTCACCATTCAGCTGTTGGCGCCCCTCAGCGGCCACTGGCGCCTGTAGCGCGGTGTGGAAACCAGCGTGATTGGCCAAACGCATCGGAAAGCGGTCATCAATCCGGGGCACGGCGCTTTCAAAGGCGGCCAAGCCGGCCTCATCCCCGGCAAGGACCAGCATTCCACCGAGATCAATCGACAGGGCAAGCACGTGGCCAGAGCGGGTATTGATCTGAGCCACCAGCGCCAAGAGCTCTGCCTTGCGGGCCGTATCTGGGCGCCAGTCTTGGCCTGCAAAGGGGTAGACCAGCTGGCCGCCAATCAGATGCTGCTGCATTAGGCTGCCCATGGAATTGACCAGCTCAAAGCCCCGTTGCGACGACAGCGCGCCGGCTGCGGCCAACGCGATATACCAGCCCATGGAATTGCCCGTGACCGCAACCACCTCGATGTCTCCGGCCAGGGACTGCGCATCCGCCAGGGCGCTGGCATAGATCAGCGGCGAGGCAATATCGCCGCGCGAGTATTTACTCACAGAAAAGCGGGTTGCCCCATCAAGTGCTGTGACCTCTTCCTGGCCCGCTGCCACTCGCGCCGCATCAAAACTCGCAAACAGGCTGGCTTTGTCGGCGTGGTGGCGGTGCAGATAGCCTAGCTCAGGTTTGTTGTAGGTGCCCCGGCCAGGGCAGATCAAAACAGCGGTGCGGTTCATGCGCTCTCTCCTACCAAATCCAAGGCCGCGGCCAGGATGCTTTCTTTAGAGGGCAGGGTTGCGGCATAGGCCGGGCCGGTGGCAATAAAGCAATCCCCGGCTGCGATGCGCGCTGTGGGGATATCACTGGCCTCTGCAAACAACGCCATCAGCGCCTCGGACTGGCTGCCGGTGGTGCGGCATTCATCAACGATGAGCACATGTTTGCAACCCTTGGTGGCGGCCATCAATGCCTTGGCAGGCAATGGTGCCAGCCAGCGCAGGTCAATGATGCGGGTCTTGATGCCTTTTGCCTCCAGATCTGCCTGCGCCTGAGATGATAGATACCGCCCATTGCCATAGGTGACGATGGCCAGGTCCGTGCCTGTCCCGTGCTGTCCGACCTCGCCCAAGGCAATGCTTTGGTCTGGCGCGGGGTAGTGCCGCATCCAGCCGCCATCTTTGGCGGCGAACAGATCCCGCATCGGGTAGAGCGCGATGGGTTCAACAAAGACCACCACCCGCTGCTCTTCTCGTGCTAGGCGCACCGCCTCGCGCATCATCATCGCGGCCTCTGCCCCATCCGAAGGGCAGGCGATGACAATGCCAGGAATATCGCGCAGCACAGCCAGGGAATTATCGTTGTGGAAGTGGCCGCCAAAGCCCTTTTGATAGCCCAGCCCCGCGATGCGCAGCACCATCGGGTTGCTGAACTGACCGTTGGAGAAAAACGGCAGGGTTGCCGCCTCGCCGCGCAGCTGATCCTCGGCATTGTGCAGATAGGCCAGGAACTGGATTTCTGGCATCGGCACAAAGCCGTTATGACCCATGCCGATCGCCAGCCCCAGAATGGATTGCTCATCCAGCAGGGTGTCGATCATCCGGTCGGGGCCAAAGCGCTGGTGCAGCTTTTGGGTGACGCCATAGACCCCGCCTTTGCGGCCCACGTCCTCGCCCATCATCACGATCTCGCCATGCTCTAGCATTAGATCAGTCAGCGCCCAGTTGATCAAACGGCTCATTGGCTGCGGGTCGGCCATGGCGCGCAGGTCGGTGCCAAAGATCTCGGCCCGCGCCTCTTCGCTGGGGCCATTGCTGGGCGCACAGACGCGCGCAGGCGGGATCAGGCTGGCCGCAACATCTGAACCGGTTTTGAGATGTGGGCGCGTCACCACTTCGGCCTGGATACGTTCGACCCTAGCGCAGGTGTCCGTGTAGATCTTAAGGGCGGTCTCACGCGACAGGGCACCAGCCTGTTCCAGCAGGCGCACCGAATGCAACAGGGGATCATTGGCCTCATCCGCCTCAACCTCGGATTTTGGCAGATAGGTCGTTGGCACATCCGCTCCGGCATGCCCGTATAGGCGCACGGTGCGCAGATGCAGGAAGGCAGGCTTTTTCCGCAGGCGCACATAGTCGGCGGCCTCTTGTGCCACCGCATGGGCGGCAAAAATATCCAGCCCATCGGCTTTGAAATACTTGATGCCCGGGCGCGCCCGCATCGAGCTCTCAATCCAGCCCTGCGGGGTTTTGGTGGAGATGCCGATGCCATTGTCTTCGCAGACAAAGAGCAGCGGCAGCGGCGTCGACTGCACCGAGCTCCAGCCTGCCGTGTTGATGGCCCCCTGTGCGGTGGAGTGATTGGCCGAGGCATCGCCAAAGGAGCACATCACAATGCTGTCGTCACGCATCACCTGATGTTCAGGCGCGTGACGTTTGGCGGCGCCGATGGAATAGGCGGCCCCCACTGCTTTGGGCAGATGGCTGGCAATGGTCGAAGTCTGGGGCGGGATCATCAGCGCCCTGGAGCCCAGCACCTTGTGCCGCCCGCCAGAGGTCGGATCTTCGGAAGAGCAGGCAAAGGATAAGAGCATGTCCCAAGCGATGCGCTGACCCGGCACCTGGTCGGCGCGGGCAATCTGAAACGCCGCATCACGGTAGTGCAAAAAGGCCATGTCATCGGGGCGCAGGGCCTGGGCCACCGCGGCCATGCCCTCATGCCCGGAGGACCCAATGGTGTAAAACCCCTGACCCGCCTTTTGCATCGCCCGGCTGGTGAGATCCAAAGCCCGGCTGAGCACCTGTGCCCGGTAGATCCCAACGGCCTGCTCTGCTGTCAATCCAGCCAGCGGTTCCGCGCCCTGGGGCAGCTCCCCGGCCCTGACCCGATCCAGGAAGTTTTGATGCACGATCTGAGCGCGGTCCATTGGCAATCCCTTTGCTGTTCCAGCCCCCGTTATCGGTCAGAATAGCCATGACTTCCAATGAGATTAGCGGCGCGACTCATGCGGTTTTGGCATGATTCAACCCCAAACCTCCTAAAGTCGGGAATGCCAGTCTTTGAGGGCCTGGCCGATTTCATCCGGGGAATCCTCTTGGATGAAATGCGTACCCGCCACGGTGACCTCTGCGAGATTTGGGAAGCTGCGCACAAAGTCCCGCACTGGGCCGGCGATAAGCGCCCCCGGCTCGGCATTGACAAACAGTTTTGGGACGGGTGTTTCGCGCAGCCAGGCGGAATAGGCCCCGACGATTTCAGTCACATCCGACGGCTCACCCCCAATCGGGATTTGCCGGGGCCAGGTCAGGGTAGGGCGACGGTCTTCGCCAGCGGAGGCAAAGGGGCGGCGGTACTCCGCCATCTCTTCTTCGGAGAGCCTACGCAGGATCGAGCCGGGCAGGATTGCTTCGACAAAGAGGTTCTTCTCTAGCACCATCTCTTCGCCCGCCTCAGAGCGCAGGCTTTGGAACATCGCGCGGGGCGCTTCGGGAAAGCTGTCCCAACCCGGCACAGGCGCCACGATACCCTCCATAAAGGCGATGCCGCGCAGCGCCTCCGGGTGCATATGCGCCCAGTGAAAGCCCAAGCCTGAGCCCCAGTCATGGATCACCAGGGTGACATTTTCCGTCACGCCCAACTGCTCCAACAAGGCAAACAGATATTTGCGGTGTTCAACAAAGGTATAACGATCCGGACCGCTCTCTTCGAGCTTCTCCGAATCGCCCATCCCAATCAGATCCGGCGCGATCAGGCGCCCGCTCCCGACGAGATGGGGCATGATATTGCGCCACAGATATGAGGATGTCGGATTGCCATGCAAAAAGACAATGGGATCACCTTCGCCCTCCTCAATATAGGCCATCTGCTTGCCATGCACGGTGGCGAACTTCTTTTTGTCTCGAAAATTCTGCACCATCTGTCATTCTCCGCTCTTGATGATCTCCCTGGCAAAAGGCTATTGGAATGATCATTCCAGAACAAGGATGGATATGGCCCGCGCAAAATCTCCCTCACGTCACGCCCTGGTGGATTCGGCTCTCAAGCTGTTTTGGAAGCGGGGCTATCACAGAGTGTCCATGGACGACCTGGTGCGTGAAACCGGCGTCAGCCGCGGCAGTCTTTACAGTGACTTTGCTGGCAAAGAGGCACTGTTTCACGCCTGTCTGGACCGCTACCAAGAGACCGTGGTCACCCCCGCCTTTGGGGGGGTCGAAGCCAAGGGCGCAGGGCTTGCCGAAGTGGGGCAATATCTCGACAAATTGCTTGCCCGCAATGCCGCGCATCCCGGGCCGGATGTCGGCTGTCTGGTGCTCAATACCCTGGCCCAAGTCACCCCGGAGGAGACGGAAACCCTAGCGCGGCTCAAGGCCCATGGCAGACGCTTGCAAAAGGGGCTGTATCAGGCGCTCTGGCAAGAGAACCAAAAACATCAAAAGCTGGATGAGGCAGAAATAGAAGCCCTGGCCCGCTTTACTCTGATATCACTCCAGGGGCTCTGGGCGCAGTCGCGCGGCAGCCGCGACATCGAAGCGCTGCGCCAGTATTGCGAAACGCTGCTGGAGCTGTTGGCCAACCGGCTTGGCACTGACGAGGTCACCACGTGAGCGCGTATTCCACTGTGACCACCCCGCCCAAAGGCCCTTTTCGTTTTATCGCGCTGGATGTGGAAACCGCCAGCCGGGACAGCGCCAGCATTTGCCAGATCGGCATCGCTTGCGTGCGCCGCGACAACCACATCAAAACCTATACCACCTATGTGAACCCCGAGCAGAGCTTTGCCCCCTTCAACACCGAATTGCACGGGATCGACGCAGCGACTGTTGCCTCAGCCCCCAGCTTCCCCGAGGCTTGGGAAATGCTCAAACCTCTGTTGCAGCTGCACCATCTGGTTCAACACAGCAGTTTTGACAGCCGCGCCATCGAGGCCGCCTGCCGCGCCTATCGCCTGCCCAATGCGGACCTCAGCTGGAGTGACAGCGTCAAAATCGCCCGCAAGGCCTGGCCCGAGTTCAAAGGAAACGGCGGCCATGGCCTGGGCAATCTGAAACAGGAACTCCGGCTCTCCTTTCAGCACCACGATGCCGGCGAAGACGCCCGTGCGGCGGCCCAGGTGGTGCTCCTGGCCGAACGCCGGTTAGGGCAGAGTTTTGACCTGATCAGCGGCACCGCCCGTAAGACCCAGTTCGCGCTGCCCCTGGACAGACCGTAACACAACCTGCCCATTGCCAGGCGGCCCCAAGTGGAAGATCCGCCAACCCCCGCCTCTGGCAGGCGTTGAGGCGCGGTCTCTTCCCCAATAGAGATTCGCACCAAACCCTGTCCCGGTGAAAAATGGATGCTGGAAAAGAGAAAGCCTCAGGCGTTTCCGCCTAAGGCTTTGATAAAGTGGTGAGCCGTGATGGGTTCGAACCATCGACCTACTGATTAAAAGTCAGTTGCTCTACCAGCTGAGCTAACGGCCCACTTTATAGTCGCGGTCTAAGTGATTTATCCAAGAGGATCAAGCGCTTAATTTGCTGTCGATTAGCAAGTCCGTATCGTTCTTGCCGTCTCGATTGGCGGCTGTCTACGGTTAGGACCGCGACTGGTCAACCCCTTTTTTGAACTTTATGCGTCACAGACTGGATTCATTTTAACCGCAGGTCTATATGCCCAATATGAGTATGTATTCAGAACCCCTTTTTCCCTTCATGAAGATGCACGGGCTTGGCAATGACTTTGTGGTTGTTGATGCCCGCAGCCATCCATTGGAGATCACCCCTGCCCTGGCGCAGGGAATCGCCCATCGTCAGTTTGGCGTTGGTTTTGATCAGTTGGCGCTGATTGAACCGGGTAAAGGGGATGCGCATCTCACCTTTTTCAACGCAGATGGCTCGACATCAGCGGCCTGCGGCAATGCCACCCGATGCATTGCTCGCCACCTGATGGAGGAAGCCGGCAAGTCCCAACTGCACCTAACCACCGATCGCGGCGACCTGTTTGCCCGAGACGCCGGAGAGGGGCTCACCTCGGTCAATATGGGGCACCCGCAGCTGGATTGGCGAGACATCCCTCTGAGCGAGGAAACGGACACGCTGGAACTCCCCATCGAGGGCGGGCCAACCGCCACTGGCATGGGCAATCCTCATTGCACCTTCTTCGTCGAGGATGCCGATCTCATACCACTGGCAGACTTTGGCCCACGGTACGAGCATCATCCGCTCTATCCTGAACGCACCAATGTGCAGGTCGCTCATCTGGTTGGCCCCGATCATATCCGCATGCGCGTCTGGGAGCGGGGGGTGGGCGTTACACTGGCCTCTGGCTCCTCTTCCTGCGCCACCGCCGTGGCTGCAGCCCGACGAGGACTGACTGGGCGCAAGGTGCGCATTGATCTGGATGGCGGCACGCTATGGATCGACTGGCGCGATGATGGCGTCTGGATGACCGGCCCGACCATGCATGTCTTTTCCGGCACTTTCACCGCCGCCTTTCTCGAAAGTCTCTGAGCCATGTCCGCGCCCAAATTCACCACCCTCGGCTGTCGTCTCAACGCCTATGAGACCGAGGCCATGAAAGAGCTCTCCCAGGCCGCCGGTCTGGAGAACCTGGTGGTGGTGAACACCTGTGCGGTAACAGCAGAGGCGGTGCGCAAATCCCGTCAGGAAATCCGCCGCCTGCGCCGCGATAACCCAGAGGCACGCATTGTGGTCACCGGCTGTGCCGCCCAGACCGAACCCGAAACCTTTGCTCAGATGGAAGAGGTCGATACCGTTTTGGGCAACACCGAAAAGATGCAGCCGGAAACATGGAACGGCATGGCCACCAATTTCATCGGCGAGACCGAAAAGGTCCAGGTCGATGACATCATGTCGGTGACAGAGACCGCCGGCCATTTGATCGATGGTTTTGGCACCCGGAGCCGCGCCTATGTACAGGTGCAAAACGGCTGCGACCACCGTTGCACCTTTTGCATCATCCCCTATGGCCGCGGCAACTCCCGCTCGGTTCCGGCGGGCGTGGTTGTGGACCAGATCAAACGCCTGGTTGATCGCGGCTACAACGAGGTGGTGCTCACCGGCGTCGACCTCACCTCTTGGGGCGCCGACCTGCCCGCCACACCAAAACTCGGCGATCTGGTAATGCGGATCCTCAAACTGGTGCCAGACCTGCCCCGGCTACGGATTTCATCCATTGATTCGATCGAAGTGGACGAAAACCTGATGCAGGCCATCGCGACCGAGCCCCGCCTGATGCCGCATCTGCACCTGTCGCTGCAACATGGCGACGACATGATCCTCAAACGCATGGCCCGCCGCCACCTGCGCGAGGATGCTATCCGCTTTACCGAAGAGGCGCTGAAGCTCCGCCCGGAAATGACCTTTGGCGCCGATATCATCGCCGGCTTCCCCACCGAAACAGAAGCGCATTTTGAAAACTCGCTCAAATTGGTCGAGGATTGTCAGCTAACCTGGCTGCATGTCTTCCCCTATTCCAAACGCGACGGCACCCCGGCCGCCAAAATCCCCAAACAGGTCAATGGCAATATCATCAAATCCCGCGCCGCCCGTCTGCGCGCAGCAGGCGAGGCCCGGGTGCAAAGCCATCTGGCAGCACAGATCGGCAAGACCCATCAGGTGCTGATGGAA
>CAJXIL010000028.1 GCA_913054455.1 uncultured Roseobacter sp. | reverse complement strand
TACTTTGTCTACGCAGTCTTCAACCGTTACGCGGGCCATAGGCGACTCTCCAAAATCAATGTGGGTCCGGAAGAGCGACTTTTACGCCCAAATCTTTTTGTTGACAAGCGCAGAAAGAGCATCAAACCGGGGATTAAAGAGGCTGAACCGCTTCTAGGTCGGTTTTTGGCAAGGCCGCGCAGAGTTCGGCAGCGGTTTTGCCCAGAATCGGATGCCGCCAGTCCGGGTAAATGTCGCAGACCGGTACCAATACAAAAGCTCGATCCTGCAGCCGGGGGTGCGGGAGAATCAGTTGCTCAGGGGTTTGCATCTTTTGCTGCTCAAGCGGCAAATCGCGCCAATGTTTGTGAACTGCGGGGTCCGGAAAGACCTTTTCGCCCAGAGAAATCAAATCCAGATCCAATGTTCGCATCCCCCAACGCTGTTTTCTCGAGCGCGCGAACTTCGCCTCAACACTATGCAAAACCTGCAAAAAGGGCTCGGGTTCCAGATCGGTTTCCACCGTCAGGGCAGCATTGACATAGTCCGGTCCTGCCCCCGCTGGAAAACAAGGGGTTTGAAAAAAGCGCGAAACTTGGCATTGTTCACCCATAAGGAGAGCAACCTCCCGGGTTGCAGCTTGTAGTATTTGTCGTGGCGACATTTCGCCCAGGGGTAGGTTGCTACCCAAAGAAATGATCGCTTTTGATCGCAGATTGGTCACTTTTGACCTCATTTAGGAAAAACCGTACACTTGAAGCAGGTGCCAAAGTACTTACAATATGTCCACCCGTTTCGCCGCCCCAATTTCACTCACGGATCATTAGGCGTAAACGGCTTTACCAGAAGGACACTTTAGGATGTTTTACAAAGACGAACGGCTTGCGCTGTTCATAGACGGTTCGAATCTCTATGCCGCTGCCAAGGCATTGGGGTTTGATATCGACTACAAGCTTTTGCGACAGGAGTTCATGCGTCGCGGGAAGCTCTTGCGGGCCTTTTATTACACGGCCCTGCTGGAGAATGACGAGTATTCGCCCATCCGCCCTCTTGTTGACTGGCTGCACTACAATGGGTTCACCATGGTGACCAAACCTGCAAAGGAATACACCGACAGCATGGGGCGCCGCAAAGTCAAAGGAAACATGGATATCGAGCTTGCGGTCGATGCTATGGAACTTGCGCCACGGGTTGATCACATTGTGCTATTTTCTGGCGATGGCGATTTCCGCCCCCTGATTGCCAGCTTGCAGCGTCAGGGCGTGCGCGTCTCTGTTGTCTCCACCATTCGCAGCCAGCCACCTATGATCTCTGATGAGTTGCGCCGGCAGGCGGACAACTTCATTGAGTTGGAAGAGCTGAAGGATGTCATTGGACGCCCACCACGGGAACATCCAATGGACGCAAGATCCGTTTCGGCTGTTCAGGGCTAAAGGCGACGACCCAGTGCTTTCTACAACTGAGGCACCGGAGGCATTCCTTAACCTAAGCTGACACGTTTAACTTGGGCACCAAGGTTCAGACCGGGTGCTTTGATAAAGCAACTAGCCAAGCGCTCAAGTCAAAGGCGATCACACCACTCGATCGCAGGAGAATGACGAAAGCAGGTTCTGGCAGCAGCTTTTAGCGACTGGCAGCGCCAGTGTTACCCATAGGGATATCCATGTCTAGGGCGACACCTAAAGGGTAAATTCAGAACGGAGTGTCACTCACTCGCTTCGTTCTGAATTGCGCCTTTAACTCAGCAGTAACTCTGCAAAGCCCCCTGTTCATGGTACCGATAATCCCACTCGTATCCCTAGCCGCGCTGAGCGGCGGCCCATCTGCGAGTCTCTGCGCTGACATCCGCCTTGGGCAATTGCTGACGAATGACGGCCTCTAGGCCTGCTATCGTCACGGGTTTGGAGACAAAAGCATCCATCCCTTCTGCCAGGCATTTTCCGATTTCCGCCTCATGAGCATTTGCAGTGACGGCAACAATGGGCGTATGGCGCAACCCTTGTTCCATCTCAACCTGACGGATAGCGCGCGTCAGCTCGAACCCGTCCATGACCGGCATCTGGCAGTCTGCTAATACCATATCAAATTTTCCGTTGCGCCAGGCCGACAGACACTCCGCCCCATCACGCGTCACCGTCACATCACAGCCCAGCAAAGCCAACTGGCTCTCGATGACCGCGCGGTTAATTTCATTGTCCTCAGCCACCAATATCCGGCCGCCCATCTTGTTTGGCTCAGCTACCTGACCTGTTTGGCGCGCAGTCGCTGGGGCCACTTTGCTGCCATGACGGGCCAGCCCTTCCAGGGCATCCCATAGCTCGCTGGGCAAGATCGGCCCAGACTGGACTACAGCCCAACGATTGCTTGCTCGCGAATGCTGAACGTCATTACCGGATTGGAACTCCAGAACCCTGAGGTCTGGCAGCTCTATTTCAATACGCTTGCGACACCAGGCCGACTGGTGATTCTCTGCAGTCTCTTCTGGCAGGATAAAGATTGATTCTCGTCCCGCCACACGGCCCAGGGCAAGAAATTCATCCCGGTTGGAGACCCATTTCAAATCGCAATCTGCGGCCAATACATAAGTGGACCAGTCACAATTTTGCCCCTGAGCCGGTAGCAGTGCCACAACTTTTGTCCCCGCCAACTTTGGTCCCTTGATCGGTCCAGAGGGCTCTACGACTGGCAATCGTACAGTAAAGGCACTGCCCTCACCGAGTGTGCTATCGACTTCCACAGCGCCGCCCATTTTGGAGGCCAACTGCTGAACAATCGTCAGCCCCAGACCGTTGCCCTTTATCATACGTTTCGCCACCGACGCCGAACGTTCAAACGGAGTAAAGATCGTCTCCTGAACCTCTGGCTCAATGCCAATGCCATTGTCTTCGACCACAAAATCAATCCAACCGGCTTCACGTATCTCAACACGCAGCTTCACCCGCCCAGGTTCCTCTCCGGGCAGCGGTTCAGAGAATTTGATCGCATTGCCCATCAGGTTGAGCAGAATCTGTCGCATACGCCCGGCATCTCCTCTGAAGGTATCCGGTAGATCAGCCTGTACTGAAAGCGACAGTTGCACACCCATTTGGTTCGCATGGGGCCGCAGGGTTGCTGTCGCCCCCTCGATCAGCGGCAGCAGACGCATTGGCGTCTCAAACAACTCCATTTTCCCTGCTTCAATCCGGGAAACATCCAGAATGTCATCAATAATCCACAACAGCGAATTCGAAGATTCTTGTATGGTATGCAGAATGCGGCGCTGCTCTGGGGCGAGGTCAGTCTTTTCCAGGACTTCCACCATGCCCAAAACCCCATTCATTGGCGTGCGGATCTCGTGGCTCATCGCAGCCAGGAATTCACTCTTTGCGCGGTTCGCTTTGCTTTCCTTCTGATGTGCCCGCAGTAGATCATCACTATAGCTTTCCGCTAACTGCCCAAAGGCCATCATCTGAACAACAAGGATGGCAAATACCGTGACAAAAACACCACCAGAAAGGTAGTTTACTGGAACCGCCACCTCTACAAGCGGCGGGCCAAAAAAGTCGTGGCCCATGAACCGGAACAGCACCCAGCTGCCAAAAGCTATCCCAAGCAGGGCAATGATCATCGCCTTTTCGCGACGCATCGAAAAAGTCATAAAAGGGCCGCCCAATAGGACGACAAAAAACAGCTCGATGTAGCTGTCAGGAGGCATGGTAAAGACGGATCCTATGACCGCGGCCCAGCCCGTTAAATACCACAGGAGGCGCGCCAAAAGCTTGTATTCCGTATTCAAAAGCAGACGCGCAGCAATCGAGCCGGCAATCGCGACAGCTGAGATGATCACCATGCTTGGCGCATTTATGGAGACGCCCCACAGGATCCAGAGAAGCCCCAATACCACAACAGCGTTGCAGGTAACCACTACGGTTCGAAACCGTCGCTTCATCGTCACCTCATACTGCTGAGCAACGAAATCGTTCTTTTCTTCCCAAGGCGGGCAATCGGTCAGGCTATTTTGATCATACACGACGCGTCTCAGTCCTCTACCCGATCAACAATGACATACACTTTACAACCACAGAGGGCTCTTGCGCAGGCAAAACACAGCTAAAAACAGGCCGACCGAAACCGCGCAGTCTCGAACATGCAGCAGATCCGTTAACATATTCCTTTTTTGCAAAGCTTTCGGTGACCACGCGTTCACAGAGCGGTGGAAAGCACGGGGGCATCGATGCCAACCGATCAGACTGGACCTCGGCTTGGCAAAGCCTTACTTCTGCCCTTAAGGAGACGCCGATGACCAAACCTGCCCTCACCCTATACTTGGCTGCCCCACGCGGCTTTTGTGCTGGCGTTGATCGCGCCATTAAAATTGTCGAACTGGCGCTCGAGAAATGGGGGGCACCCGTCTATGTGCGCCACGAAATCGTCCACAATAAATTTGTAGTAGATGGGCTGCGGGACAAAGGCGCAATCTTTGTCGAGGAGCTGGAAGAATGTCCCGAAGACCGCCCAGTGATCTTCTCAGCCCATGGGGTGCCAAAATCGGTTCCTGCTGCAGCGGAGGCGCGGCAGATGGTCTATGTGGATGCGACCTGCCCCTTGGTCAGCAAGGTCCATATCGAAGCCCAGCGCCACGCCGAGCAGGGGCTGCAGATGATCATGATCGGCCATAAGGGCCACCCCGAAACCATCGGCACCATGGGGCAACTGCCCGATGGCGAAGTCATTCTGGTGGAAACACCTGAAGATGTGGCCCAAGTTCAGGTGCGCGACCCTGCGCAACTGGCCTATGTCACCCAGACCACGCTATCGGTGGATGACACCAAGGGCATCGTCGCCGCGCTTGAGGCCCGTTTTCCAGCCATTGTCGGCCCCCATAAGGAAGATATCTGCTACGCCACCACCAACCGCCAGGAAGCGGTCAAGGCCGTTGCCCCCAAATCCGATGCCATGCTGGTGGTTGGGGCGCCGAATTCTTCCAATTCGCGCCGTTTGGTCGAAGTAGGCGCCAAGGCTGGCTGCAAATATGCCCAGTTGGTTCAGCGGGCTGACAACATCGACTGGCGCGCACTCGAGGGGATCTCAAGCATTGCCATCACCGCTGGCGCCTCAGCGCCCGAGCTTCTGGTCAATGAAGTGATCGACGCCTTTCGCGCCCGCTATGATGTCACGGTAGAGGTGGTGGAGACCGCAGTGGAACGGGTCGAGTTCAAAGTCCCGCGTGTCCTGCGGCACCCCAACAGTAAAACCGCCGATCAATCTGCGTAATCCCATCCGCAACCCAGGCCTATCTCATTGGTTTACGCCCCGCTCGCTTGCTCTTAGGCTGGGAGTGAAGATCTGATCGCAGTCCATCAGGGAGAAAGAGCCTATGATTTCCATGCAGTTTTTGATCACGGCCATTGTTGTGGTTTTAGCGCCAGGAACCGGCGTGCTCTATACGCTGGCCTTGGGACTCGGTCAGGGCGCGCGGCCTGCCATCTGGGCCGCTTTGGGCTGCACGATTGGAATATTGCCGCATCTCGCCGCCGCGACCCTTGGCCTGGCGGCGGTACTTCACAGCTCTGCTCTACTGTTTCAAATCGTCAAAACCCTTGGGGTGATATATCTGCTCTACCTCGCTTGGCAGGCCCTGCGCTCTGGGGGCGCTCTAACGATTTCTGCTGAGGCCAAGGCCCAATCGCCACTGCGCATTGCCCAGCGCGGTGCTCTGATCAATATCCTCAACCCCAAGCTTTCGGTGTTCTTTCTGGCGCTGCTGCCGCCCTTCCTATCCGGCAACCCGGCCTCGGCCACCGCTGAAATGGCGCTGCTCGGTGCCGTGTTCATGGCGCTCACCTTTGTGGTCTTTGTGCTCTACGGCTACTTTGCCGCCCAGGCTCGACAGTTTGTTCTGGGGTCGGAAACCGTGTTGAAATGGCTGAACCGGGGCTTTGCGGGCATCTTTGCCGCCCTTGCCGCGCGGCTCGCTTTTGAGCGGGCCTAAAGGCCATTAGTCCCCCCAAATCTAGGCCTCCCCATGAGTGACGCAGAAACCCTCCGCATCTACGATGACAAGGCCGCAGATTATGCTGCCCAAAATCAGGACTATCTCAGCCAAGACCCCCGTCTTCACAGCTTCATCGCGGCCTGCCCGTCGGGCGGCCGGGTGCTAGACCTTGGCTGCGGCCCCGGCACATCGGCTGAGGTAATGGCGGCAGCAGGCCTGCAAACCGATGCAATGGATGCCTCAGCTGAGATGGTGGCGCTGGCCAAGGCGCTTGACGGCGTCACCGCCTGGCAGGCAACTTTCGAGGCGATCGCTGGAGAGAACATCTATGACGGGGTCTGGGCCAATTTCAGTCTGCTACATGCGGCACGCGTTTCCTTCCCAGGACATCTGGCCGCAATCAAACACAGCCTAAAGCCTGGCGGAGTCTTTTACATCGCGCTCAAACTGGGTAAAGGCGAGGCCCGTGACGCCCTGGGGCGGCTCTATACCTATTACGAGGAAGACAACTTGAAAGATCTGCTCATGACTGCCGGGTTTTCGGTAGTGGACTGCACCTTTGGCAAAAGCAAAGGCCTTGATGGCTCCATGGCGCGCTGGATCTCGGTGGCCTGTCATGGCTGATCTCTATGCCTATACCGATGGCGCCTGCTCCGGGAATCCCGGCCCTGGCGGCTGGGGCGCCCTGTTGCAGGCCAAAGATGGTGGTAGCGTCATCAAGGAAAAAGAACTCAAAGGCGGCGAGGCCAATACCACCAACAACCGGATGGAGCTACTAGCTGCCATCAATGCGCTGGAAAGCCTAGACCGCCCCTCGGCTCTGACTGTTGTGACAGATAGCAACTACGTGAAAAACGGTATCACCGGCTGGATCTTTGGCTGGAAGAAAAACGGCTGGAAAAACGCCGCAAAAAAGCCGGTCAAAAATGTCGAGCTGTGGCAGCGCCTTGATGCCGCCCAAAGCCGCCATCAAGTGACCTGGGAGTGGGTCAAAGGTCACGCAGGCCATCCCGAAAACGAACGCGCAGATGAGCTGGCCCGCGCCGGCATGGCCCCGTTCAAGAAAAGCAAATCCAAAGCATGAGCTACGCCCAGGGCATCAATCTGGGCATCATGGAGATGCAGCAATGACCCTTGTCACCCTGCTCGACTATGCTGCTGTTTTGGTCTTCGCCCTAACGGGCGCGCTGGTGGCGAGCCGCGCCCAGCTGGATATCGTTGGCTTTGCCTTCATCTCCTGTCTAACCGCGGTGGGTGGTGGCACCGTGCGGGATCTACTGCTGAACCGGGAAGAGGTGTTTTGGGTCGCAGACCCCAACCACATCCTGCTGGCCACAGGAGCGGCCGTGGTTGTGTTCTTTACCGCCCATCTGGTTGAAAGCCGGTTACGCCTGCTGATTTGGCTCGACAGTTTTGCCCTGGCCATAGCCGTGCCTGCTGGCACCGGCGCGGCCATGGCGCTCGACAAGCCTGCTGTGATCGTCGTGCTGATGGGCATGGCGACCGGCAGCCTCGGCGGGTTGATGCGCGACGTGGTAGTGGGGGAAGTGCCCTTGGTGCTGAAACAGGGGGAGCTTTATATCACCTGTGCCATGAGCGGAGCCATTGTGGCAGTTGCGGCCACCTCATTCGGCCTGGCCTCTGGCCTTTCCTTGATCCTCTGCGCTGTGGTCTGTTGGGGGTTGCGGGCAGGTTCCATTGCCTTTGGCTGGCATCTACCCGTCTACAAAAGCCGCCCACCACGCAGTTAAGACCGTTCAAAAACACACCGGCTCTGGGTATTTAGTTAAACAATTGGTTCTCGCTCCAAGCCTCCAACAGGTCGGCATTCCTGTCCTTGAAACGCTGTATTTCCCGCCTATTCCCCGTTTCCGTGAAAGGAACTTCCGGATTCTCTAAGGCGCCGGTGATGCAGGTTTTTGAAAGTTGCTCACAGAGGGGCAGCGAAAGACTGTCATCTTGAAACTTCACACCAACCACGCAGACCAACGCATTTTCAACTCCTGCTTCCTGCAAGGCCGCCATGGCCCCTTCCCGCAGAGCCTCTCAGCGACCAGATTGATCGCTAAAAAGATCCTTCATCTTGGGGCTTAATCCGTTCTCAAAATGCACCCCAGCGCCCGCCTGTTCAAGGTCGAGCAACACTTTTAGAAGTAAGAACTCCCCCCGATCCGGAGGAACCGACTGTAGATGCAGGTGCGTGTGTTCAATAAGCATTTGATACACCATTTTTTCAACAGCTTACGGAAATGATCGGTCAAAGTACACTATGGGCCCATCTGCGCGACCACAGGTGCGGTCAGACCCGCGCGGGGTCAGCGCTTGATATATGTCTGCCACAGCCAGATCAGCGCCAGGGCGCCCAGCACGGCACCGACAAGACCTGCAACCATGCCCATCACCGTCAACAGGGCACGCAGGACAAATCCGCCGATCAAGGCTCCGGCAATGCCAATTGCCATGGTGGTGATGATATCAGATTCGATGCCCATAATGCGCGTCGCCAGAAAACCAGCCGCAACGCCAATGATGATCAGAAACACAACACTCATAATATCTCTCCGCTAACGTCGCCAGTGGAAGGGCACGATGATCAACGCCCCGATCGAGGACACAATGGCATTAAGCCCCGGTGAGGCAAAGCCAAAGCCAAACATCAGACGCACAAAATAGAACAGAAATGCCCCGCCAATACAGATGATAATCGATGACAAATAACCGTTCTGAGTAAAACCGCTCTTCTCAGAAATATAGCCGGTGATCCCGGCGATAACCACAGTTCCCATCAGGACCGGAAACATCTGCGTTCTCCCGTTAGAGCTGGCGGCCAGTTTCCAGAGGAAACCCGCGTGTAAAGATCTCGCGATCCTGCGCAGCTTTGCCAGCCCGTTGCAAGCGTAAGAGCTCTACCGCCCCCTCACCGCAGGCCACCACAAGCCGGTCCCCATCCAGCAGCTGCCCCGGCTGCCCATCGCCCGCTGCCAGACGCGAGGCCAGCAGTTTGACTCGCTGTCCGTCAATTTCGACCCAAGCACCAGGAAAGGGCGACAGCCCGCGGATCTTTCTGTCTACCTCTGTCGCTGGTTGGCTCCAGTCGATCTGCGCCTCGCCCTTGTCGATCTTGGCGGCATAGGTCACGCCCTCTTCCGGCTGCACCTCCGGTGTCAGCCCATCAAGATGGCGCAACGCCGTCACAATCAAAGACGCACCCATATTTGACAGGCGGTCGTGCAGCTGGTTGGTGGTTTCCTCATCCTCAATAGGCGTGCCCTCGCGCAACAGCACCGGCCCGGTGTCCAGCCCCGCCTCCATCTGCATGATGCAAACGCCAGTCTCATCATCACCGGCCATGATGGCACGATGGATTGGCGCCGCCCCGCGCCAGCGTGGCAACAGGCTGGCATGAATGTTCAAACAGCCCCTGGTGGGCGCATCCAGAATGGCCTTCGGCAGGATCAGCCCATAGGCGACCACCACAGCAATATCAGCGCCCAGCGCAGCAAACTCTGCCTGTTCGGCTTCGCCCTTCAGCGACACCGGATGGCGCACCTCAAACCCCAGCTCGGCTGCGCGGGCATGCACCGGAGTGGGACGGTCCTTTTTGCCACGGCCAGCAGGGCGGGGCGGCTGACAATAGACCGCAGCGATTTCGTGACCAGCCTCAACCAGCGCGTCCAGCACCGGGACTGAGAACTCCGGCGTTCCCATAAAGATGATACGCATCGAGCTGCTCCCTGGCCTCAGCCGTTTAGTTTTTTGGATTTCTTGATCAGCATGTCGCGCTTCATCTTGCTCAGATGATCAAAATACAGCTTGCCGTTCAAATGGTCGATCTGGTGCTGCACGCTGGTGGCCTCGATACCGACAAAATCGCGCTCGGTGATCTCGCCGTTTTCATCCAGGTAGCGCACAGTAACGGCCCTAGGGCGTTTGATCTTGGCCGAGACCCCGGGTAGATTGGGGCTTGCCTCTTCGTGCTCGCGCAGCTGGGTCGAGGCATGCAGCACCTCCGGATTGGCCATGCGCACGGCTTTGCCACGTTCTTTGGAACCATCCACCACCGCTAGGCGCTGCATCACTCCGATCTGGTTGGCACCCAGACCAACACCCGGCATGGCCTCCATGGTGTCGATCATATCGGTCCAAATCTCGCGGATCTCATCGGTGATTTCGTTGACCTCTGTGGCCTTCGTGCGCAGGCGCTTGTCGGGCCAGGGCAGGCAGGGACGCACGGCCATGATCAGGCTCCTTTCGCGCGAGCGCGCTCTTTTTTCAGTTTTTGCATCTTGCGGGTGATCATCTGCCGCTTCAGCGGTTTCAGGTAATCAATGAACAATTTGCCGTCTAAATGATCGATCTCGTGCTGAACGCAGGTGGCCCAAAGCCCGTCAAAAGTCTCACGCTGCTGGTTGCCATTGCGATCAAGCCACTGCACCTCAACGTCGCGCGGACGGGTGACTTCGGCATATTGATCGGGGATCGACAGACAACCCTCCTCGTAGACATTGGTCTCCTCAGAGGAAGAAATGATCTCAGGGTTGAACATCGCCAAAGGCTTGGGCTCCACGCCTTCCTCTTTTTCGCAGTCCAACACAATCAGACGTTCCATCACCCCGATCTGTGGCGCAGCCAGGCCAATACCCGGCGCAGCATACATGGTTTCCAGCATATCGTCGGCCAGCAGACGCAGCTTGTCCGACAGATCCGCGACCGGAGCGCAGAGCTTTTTCAAACGGGGATCGGGATGGATCAGGATCGAATGTTTCATGAGGGATGATTTAGGCCATTGCCTCTGCCTCTGCAACTGGCAGGACAGAGGTCCCAACAGTTCATTTGCATCGTTTTCCCCCCCATAGCCCCCTGTTCGCAAGCGCGCCCCCTTGCACGTCCCGGATTAGCCGCTAGCTTCGCTGGCAAACAAGCGGAGCACCCTCATGGATTTTGACAGCATCATCGACCGTCGCGGCACCCATTGCGCCAAATGGGACTATATGGAGAGCCTCTATGGTGTCTCACCTGAAACCGGGCTGGCCATGTGGGTCGCCGACATGGATTTTGCCGTGCCCCCCATGGTGAGCGACAAAATGCGCGAAATGGCCGACCATGGCGTCTATGGCTATGTAAACTGCGATACGCCCTACAAGGATGCCATCTGCTGGTGGATGCAGAACCGCCATGGTTGGAGCGTTGACCCCGAGGCCATCTTTACCACCACTGGTCTGGTGAATGGGGTCGGCATGTGTCTGGATAGCTTTACCCAGCCAGGCGACGGCATCGTGTTGTTCACGCCCGTCTACCACGCCTTTGCCAAAGTCATCCACAATGCCGGGCGTCAGGTTGTGGAATGCGAGATGATCAATCGCAATGGCCGCTATGAAATGGATATGGATGCCTATGACGCGCAGATGACCGGTAAGGAAAAGATGGTCATTCTCTGCTCGCCCCATAATCCCGGTGGCCGTGTTTGGACCCAGGATGAGTTACAGGCCGTGGCGGATTTTGCCAAACGCCATAATCTGATCCTGTTGTCGGACGAAATCCACCATGATCTGGTCTTTGACGGAGCAACCCACATCCCGATGCAAAACGCCGTGCCGGAGATCACAGACCGGCTGCTGATGCTCACCGCCCCCTCTAAAACCTTCAACTTTGCCGGGCTACACACTGGGCAGGTGATCATCCCTGATCCGGATCTGCGGGCAAAATTTCAGCGCCGTATGTTGGCGCTGGCCCTGGCCCCAAATTCGGCTGGCCAATTTGCCACCGCTGCGGTCTACTCCCCCGAGGGCGCCAAATGGGCGGATGAGCTCATCGCCTATATTGATGGCAACCGGCAGGTCTTTGATGCGGCCATTGCGGACATCCCCGGCCTGAACTCGATGAAACTGCAGGCGACATATCTGTCCTGGATTGATTTCTCCGGCACCGGCATGAGCCGCGAAGAATTCACCAAACGGGTTGAGCAAGATGCAGGCATTGCCGCCAATCATGGCACCACCTTTGGCACCGGCGGCGAGAGCTTCCTGCGCTTTAACATGGGCACCCAGCGCAGTCGTGTCATCGAGGCTGGCGAACGCCTGGCAAAGGCCTTTGCAGATCTGCAATAACCCTAATGTTAGGCTCTCATTTTAAGCGGGTTGCGATCCTTTCGATCGCGACCTTGGCTTTGGGCTGGGCCCTCTGGGCGCGCTATGACCCCAGTCCTGTCCCTCCAAACCTGATCAACCAAGTTGACCAAGTTGACTACATCCTGATTGAAAAAGCAGCGCGCCGCCTGACCGCCAGCCGCGAGGGGCAGCAGGTTTTGCAATATAGTATCGCGCTTGGCTTTGCCCCTCTTGGGGACAAGAGCCACGAGGGCGACGGGAAAACCCCTGAAGGCCTGTTCAAGATCAATCGCCGCAATCCTAACAGCAGCTTTCATCTCTCATTGGGTATCGACTATCCGCGCCCCAAGGATATCGCCCGCGCTGAGGCCAAGGGGCTGGACCCGGGCGGTGACATCTTTATCCATGGCCAGCCCAACTCTCTGGGAAATCTATTGATGCTGCCAGGGGACTGGACCGCTGGCTGCATCGCCATCAGCAATAGCGAAATGGCAGAGCTGTGGGGGCTCGTTGATCTGGGCACCGTGGTGGAGATCAGACCTTAAAGAAGAGTCTAATCCAGAGCCAAACAAGGGGTTTTGGCAAAAAGACCCGCAGCCATTGAGCATACGGGTCCGCTATTTTGGGGTTGATCCAGGATCACCCTGCAGCTGTTTCGCCCAGGGTATTTCACTTGCAAGCCTGGCGTCACAGGCGGCTTTCAGCACCCTCGTTGCCCAGCAGGCCGACCGGCGCATTTGGCGCGCGGTAGAAATCCAGCGGAGCAGCATCGGCAGCCGCCGTTTCACGTTTGAACTCATAACGCATTTCGCCGCCCTCTGCCTCGGAGGCGACGATCAGGCACTGGGACACATGACGAGAGCCGTCATAGATATCCACCAGCCCGCGCAGCTGCGGCACAAATTCTTCTTCTACCGAGAAACCGTTCTCCCAGGTGCGCAGAACCGGGAAATAGCCATCATCCACCGCCACCCGCAGGCGGCTTTTCTTTTTCAGGCCAGAAACGCGCGCTGCATCCAACGCTTCTTGAACAGCTTTTGGCACATAGGTGGTCATGGCAGTGGCCCTTTTCGCAATCAATGGAACCGAGAGAATCGCAGCTATGCAGGATCTCAGGCTTTCTCCTTAGGGTGCCCGGTAAAGATATAAAATCAAGTGAACATTTTGAAACAAATCTCGCCAGATGTAACCTGCAAAGACCTATTGAAGATCGCAGTTCCTCGGCACCACAAGGACGTGATGTGCAAGGATGCAGAGGAGCTGCGCGACAACAAGGATAGGCCCAGCGGCTATCTAAGACTATTTACCTCCCAGCCCCCGGCCGCCGACCAGCCAGCTAAGGAGAGACACCAATGGGACTTTTGATTGACGGGATCTGGAAAGATCAATGGTACGACACCAAATCCACCGGCGGCGCGTTCAAACGCTCAGAGGCGCAGTTTCGCAATTGGATCACCGCTGACGGCAGCGCCGGGCCAACGGGTCGGGGCGGCTTCAAGGCTGAAAGTGGTCGCTATCATCTCTATGTCTCATTGGCCTGCCCCTGGGCCCATCGCACCTTAATCTTCCACGCCCTGAAAGATCTGACTGATCACATTTCGATCTCGGTGGTGCACCCCGACATGCTGGGTGAAGGCTGGACATTTGAGCGCGACGATCATGGTGCAACCGGCGACCATCTGTTTGGCAGCAGCCATGCGCATCAGATCTACACCCGGGCCGATGCCACATATACTGGCCGTGTCACTGTGCCCATTCTGTGGGACAAAAGCCTTGAGACCATCGTGTCGAACGAGAGCGCCGACATCATTCGCATGTTCAATTCTGCCTTTGACGGCATCACCGGCAACAGCTTGGATTTCTGGCCTGAGGAGCTGCGCGAACCCATTGAGGCCGTGAACACGCGAATCTACGATACGGTCAACAACGGCGTCTACAAATGCGGGTTTGCCACATCTCAGGAAGCCTATGACGCCTCCGTGGGACCTTTGTTTGACTCTTTGGACTGGTTGGAAGATCTGCTGTCGCAGCATCGCTACCTGATGGGTGCCCAGATGACCGAGGCTGACTGGCGCCTCTTTACCACATTGGTGCGGTTTGATCCGGTCTATCACCTGCATTTCAAATGCAACAAAAAGCGGATCATCGACTACCCCAATCTCTGGGCCTATTGCCGTGAGCTGTACCAATACCCCGGTGTTCAGGGGACCGTGGGAATGCAGCATATCGTACGCCACTACCACTACAGTCATGACACCATAAATCCCTACCGAATTTTGCCGGTGAACCCCGAAATCGATTGGCTGGCTCCCCACGGGCGCGGCTAAAATGGCCTCGTTTGCGCGGCTCTAAGCCAAGGCTGATCAAAAACTGCCACCCCCAAAGGCGAAGCCCGCTTGCCTTATCGCGGCCCCTGTTTCATAGGGGAAGACGCAATGCCCTTGGCATTGGTCGTGATAGCAGGTTGAGGCTTTTCCATGTCGGCAAGTGTTTCTGAAAGCCAGATTGAGACGGGCGCCACCCAGCGCGACCATGGCGGAAATCTAAGTGTGGCCATCCAGGTTTACGGTGGCGATCGCACCGATTGGATCGATCTCTCAACCGGGATCAATCCCGATCCCTATCCCCTACCAGAGTTTGACACTCTGGATTGGACTGCCCTACCGGATACCTCTGCCAATACCCAGCTTGAACAGGCTGCGCGAGAGTTTTGGAACATTCCCGCCGATGCTGCAGTTTTGTCGGCGCCAGGGGCCTCTGCCCTGATTGCGCTGTTGCCGGGGCTGGCGGATCCACGCTGGGTGCGGATCGAAACGCCGACCTATAATGAACATGCCGCCGCCTTTGCCAATCACGGATGGTCTCTGACCGACAGCGGCCCCGGCGAGGCCTGCGTTGCGGTGCATCCAAACAACCCCGATGGTCGCCTGTGGCGCCCTGATGAGATCACGGCCCCCTTGAGCATCATTGATGAAAGCTTTTGCGACATCTGCCCTGATCAAAGCCTGATGGCTTTGGCCTCCAGACCTGGTGTGATTATCCTCAAAAGCTTTGGCAAGTTCTGGGGACTGGCTGGGATGCGGTTGGGCTTTGCTATTGGTGATCCTGAGCTGATCCAGCGACTGGCCCATCTACAGGGGCCCTGGGCGATCTCTGGCCCTGCATTGAGAACCGGAAAAGCTGCGCTGCAGGACCCAGACTGGGCCAACTCCACCCGCCAAAGCCTGGCCAGCGATGCCCAGCGGCTAGACCAATTAGCCATCTCGCGGGGGGCAGCCTTGGTTGGTGGCACGGATTTGTTCCGGCTCTATGAGGTCGACGACGCCGCACAGTGGCAGGAGCGTCTCGCCAAGGCGCATATATGGAGCCGCATCTTTCCCTATTCCAAAACCTTCATCCGCCTTGGCCTCCCACCCCAAACGGGCTGGGAGCGGCTGGAGGCCGCCCTGTGAGCACTGCGGGGATCCTGCTCATCGCCCTAGTGCTGGACGCCGTGTTGGGTGAGCCCGGCTGGCTCTGGTCTCGGCTGCCCCATCCAGCGGTCTTGATGGGCAAAACCGTATCTTGGCTGGAACGGCGTCTCAATACCGGTAGCGCCAAACGGGCCAAGGGCGTGCTGGCAATCACCCTGCTGACCTGCCTTGGGCTGGGCCTTGGCTGGTTGCTGTCGCTCTTTGGTCCCCTGGTGGAATTGCTGGTTGCTGCAATCCTTTTGGCCCAGCGCTCGCTGGTGGAACATCTGCGCGCCGTCGCAACCGGATTGGCACAGTCACTGGATAAGGGGCGCCGTGCGGTGGCCATGATCGTCAGCCGCGACACCGCGCAAATGACCGGGCCACAGGTTGCCCGTTCGGCGATTGAGAGTGGTTCTGAGAATATGTCGGATGGGGTTGTCGCCCCCGCCTTCTGGTTTTTGCTGGCAGGGCTGCCAGGATTGTTAGCCTATAAGATGATCAATACCGGCGATAGCATGATCGGCTATCGCACCCCCCGCTATGAGGCCTTTGGCTGGGCGACCGCGCGACTAGATGATCTGGTGAATCTGATCCCGGCGCGGCTGACTGGGCTGTTGATTGCCCTGGTGGGAGGTGTGCTGTGCGACTGGCCCGCCATTGCCCGGGATGCCGCCAAACATCGCTCCCCCAACGCAGGCTGGCCAGAGGCCGCCATGGCCCGCGCGCTGGAGCTATCGCTGGCCGGACCACGATCCTACGATGGAGAAATGCGTGACTTTGCCTGGGTCAACGCGGCAGGCGCCAAGGGGATCACCGGCCCTGCGGTTTTGCGTTGTTGTGACATTCTTTGGCGCACATGGGCGCTTGGGCTCTGCCTGCTGGTTGCTTTTGCCCTCATCTTTTAGCACATACGATGTTTTAGAGCTTCATTAAGGACTGCCCGCCATGCGCTTATTGCCCTTCGCCTTTGCCGCCCTCATGATGCCAGCAACCGCTTTTGCCCAATGTGGCGGCAGCTTTTCAGGCTTTGTAAAATCCCTCAAACAGGAGGCCCTTACTGCCGGCTATGACCGGGCAACGGTCAACGGGTTCTTCAAAGGCGCCAGCCAAGACCCAAAGGTGCTGCGGGCTGACCGTGCACAAGGCGTGTTCCAGAAACCCTTTATCGAGTTTTCCCGCCGCCTGATCTCGCAGAGCCGCATCAACCGGGGCCGCAAGATGTCGGAGAAATACGACAGCACCTTCCGCCGGATTGAGACCACCTATGGAATTGATCGTGGCGTGCTTTTGGCCTTTTGGGCCTTTGAGACTGACTACGGCAGCTTTCAGGGCGATTTCAACACCCGCAACGCACTGATCACCCTGGCCCACGATTGCCGCCGCCCCGACCTGTTCCGGCCACAGATCTTTGCAGCCCTTGAACTGTACAAGCGCGGTAACTTTGACCCCGCTCGGACCACTGGTGCCTGGGCAGGTGAAATCGGCATGGTGCAGATGCTGCCGCAGGATATCCTCGACAATGGTGTTGATGCCGATGGCGATGGCCATGTCAGCCTCAAAACCTCCGCCCCAGATGCGTTGATGTCTGGCGGCAAGATGCTGTCGCATCTGGGCTGGCAGGCAGGGCAGCCCTGGCTGCAGGAAGTCACCATTCCCGGTGATCTTGATCTGTCCAAATCCGGCACCGATACCAAACTCTCGGTCAAGGACTGGCAAGGCATGGGCGTTCGCGCCAAAGAAGGTTCATTGGCAGCTGGCGGTCTACATGCCTCCCTGCTCTTGCCCCAGGGACACAAAGGACCGGCTTTCCTCGCCTATCCCAACTTTGACGTTTATTTTGAGTGGAACCAGAGCTTTACCTATGTTTTAACCGCCGCCTATTTTGCCAATCGGCTCGGAGGAGCATCGGTTTACACCGCAGGGAACCCCGATCAGGGACTGGTAGGCGCCCAGATGAAGCAGCTGCAACAAAAACTGCAACGTATGGGACATGATGTGGGCAAAATCGACGGTATTCTTGGTGCTAAGACACGGGCAGCGGTTCAAAGCGAACAACAGCGTCTCGGCCTGCCTGCGGATGCCTGGCCAACCCCGGCACTGCTCAACCGCCTATAGGGCACCCGGTTCCTGCATGCGAACGGAAAAGGGGCATGACCCTTCATGCCCCTCTATCTACCCTCAGATCTTCTGGGATGCTGCTCAGTAATCGATGAGCTCTTCAAAATCCCCCATCAGACGCGACCAAAGGCCCACCGCGGTGGCAAAGTCATCAGCGCTGATACCGTCTTTACCCATGTAGAGATCCATCTCGAGCTTGGTCGATCCATTGTCGGCCACATAGGCGCGGACCCAGCGCTTTTCAGCGTTGAAGTCATTCACGGTCTTCAGTCGGACGGAGCCATCGGTGGCGTAGCCCGAATAGAACTGGATGGAATCGCAGTTGGTGTTGTCTTCACAGCCATAGTAGAAAATGGTGAACTCGCTGCCATAGTGTTCCACGTTCAGCTGTGGGTCACCCACATTGTCGACCAGGACTTCAACGCTGGAGCCTTCATCAAGAAAGAAACCTTCAATGCTGCTGGAATGTCTCGCGGTCAGGTTTTCCGCCTGCACGGCGATGGGGCTGGCCGCAAGAGCTGCAACCGCAATAAGTTTTGTGAGATTCATGGTTTCCTCCAATTGGTTTTGTTCCAACGCTGTTCTGGGCCACATGTAATGATCAGGCCCTGATCACCAACACCTAACTACGAAGACACCCATACGGCAAGCAAGAGGAAGATTTTGGCCGGTTTTCCCCATAAACTAGAATAGGCTGCGCGAAACACATGGGCTGATCTTGCGCATTGTTGTCCTATGCGACAAGCGCTTCTGCCTTTTTAAGGTCAACCGAGACCAGCTGGCTGACCCCCTTTTCCTGCATTGTAACACCAAACAGCCGATCCATTCTTGCCATGGTCACCGCATGGTGGGTGATGATCAAAAACCGTGTATCCGTTTGGCGACACATCTCGTCCAGCAGGTCACAAAAGCGGGTGACATTGGCATCATCCAGCGGTGCGTCCACCTCATCCAGCACACAGATCGGTGCAGGATTGGACAAAAATACTGCAAAGATCAGCGCCATCGCGGTAAGTGTCTGCTCCCCCCCGGACAGCAGCGAAAGGGTCGAGAGCTTCTTGCCGGGTGGCTGGCACATGATCTCCAGCCCGGCATCCAGTGGGTCATCGCTCTCGACCATGACCAAATTCGCCTCGCCGCCGCCAAACAAATGGGTAAAGAGATTGGCAAAGCTGGCATTCACTTCCTCAAACGCGGTCAACAGCCGCTCGCGCCCTTCCCGGTTGAGACTGGCAATGCCACTGCGCAGGGTCTTGATGGCCTCTTCCAGATCAGATTTTTCCGAGACCAGTTCGTCATGCTCAGTCTGGATCTCGCGGGCGTCTTCTTCGGCCCGCAGGTTCACTGCACCCAAGGCATCCCGCTGCCGCTTGTGCCGGTTGACCTCCGCCTCTAACTCTTCAGCTGCGGGCATCTGATCAGGGCTGACCTCCAGCTGTTCCAACAGCACCTGTGGGCTGCAGTTCTGGTCTTCGCTGATCCGCTCTGACGCATGAGCAACGGTTTCACGGGCCGCCTCACAAAGCGCCTCAGAACGCGCCCTCGCCTCGCGCCCTTCCGAGGCCAGACGTTCAGAATCCCGTTCGATCTGAACCAACTCGCGCAGGGCCGCCTCTGCCGCAATCAGAGCCTCCGAAGCCATGGATTTTCGGCTCTCGGCGTCTGCAATAGCTTCGTTCAGCTCTTCGCGTTTCTCCGCAATCTCTGCCGGCACCGCATGGGCTTCTTCCAATTCCTCCTGTGAGGCTTCGCGGCGTTCCGCCAGCTCTTCAATGCGGCGTTCTGCAGTTTCCAACCGATGACGCCAGCCCGATAGTTCCTTGGTCACCTGCTGGGCGCGTTTGGTTCGGGCTTCGCCTTCCCGGCGCAACTCATCATGGGCCGAGCGATGGGTGAGCATGGTAATTCGGGCCGCCTCGACCCCCTGTTTGATGTCTTCTACCCCGGCCCGCGCGGCATCCAGATCCCCAAGATCCGCCTGGGACTTCTCCGCCTCTGCCAGTTGCAGCCTGGCGTTCATCGCATCTTCGCTATGACGTGCCACCGCAATGCCCAGGGTTTCCAGTTTCCCCTCAGCCAGGTTGCGTTCTGCCTCGGCGCGGCTGAGCGCACGGGCAGCATCCGCCACGCGCTGGTCCGCAAGCCGACGCGCCTGTCTCGCGTTCTGATCGGCCTGTGTGACCTCTTCCAGACGACGAACAAGCGTTTCATGGGCGGCCCGCGTCCCCTCGGCCCTGGCACTGACCCGCTCCAGCTCTTGTTTCAGCGCCTCCAGCCGGTTCAATTGCTCCAACCGCAACGCTGCTGCACTAGGGGCATCCTCGGCCCAGGCACGATAGCCATCCCAACGCCAGATATCCCCCTCCAGTGTTACCAGCCGCTGTCCCGGTTGCAGATCAGCCTGCAATCCGCGCGCTGTATCACCGTCTACCAGACCAATCTGGCCAATCCGCCGCGCCAAGGCCTCAGGACCGGACACATGTTTTGCAAGGGGTTCCACCCCGTCCGGAAGCGGCACATCACGGGAATAGCCAGGCAGAGTGAGCCAGCCCGTCGGCCCATCCACTGCAGCCAAGGGCGCGCGCAGATCATCCGCCAGGGCCGCACCCAGCGCCTTCTCATAGCCAGGCGCTACGCTCAGCTCATCCAGGATCTGGCCACTTTCGGCGGTATCGCGCTGCAGAAGCTTGGCCAGCGCGGTGACCTCAGCGCGGATCGCCCCCAGCTCGCCCTCCGCCTCAGAACGCTGTGCCCGTGCAGCGGATTCCAAAGACTGCGTTTCGGTGCGGGTCTCATCCGCCGCAGCCAAGGCCTCCTCGGCCAGCTCAACCGCCTCGCGCGCCTCCTCCTCGGTCGCCTGCGCGGCCTCAAAAGCCTCCCCTGCCAGCTCAAGCGCTGCCTCGGCTTGATCCTGCGCCAGCTGCGCCGCCTCTCCTTCGTTTTCAGACCGCGCCAGAGTGCGCTTGCAATCTTCAACCAGACGCAGCGCCGACTGGTACCGTGCCGAGAGACGTGCCACATCCTCGGTCAACTGGGTCAAGTGGTCTTCGCGTGCTTCCAAGATCTTTGCCGCTTCCCGCGCCAATTCCCCCGCTTCGCTCAGTCGGTCCTCATGACCATCGCTGGCCTTTGCCAGTTCCTTTTGCTCCCAGTCGAGCCGCTCGATGGTCTCCCCGGCATCCCGGTTAAGGCCTCCTTCACGCTCAATATCATTGCCCAGCTGCTGAATACGGCTCACCAACTGTTCAATGGCTTGACGCGCCTGGGCCTCCTGATCGCCAAGTGAATCGCGTTGCACTACCAAGCGCTGCAGTATGGCTGCGGCAATGGCCTGCTCTTCGCGCACCGGCGGCAGGCCTTCTTCAGCCTCGGCGCGATTGGCCGCTGCAGCGCGCGAAAGAGCCTCGCCTTTGGCCGCCTGGGTCAAGCGAATGCTCAGGTCCTGCTCCGCACTCAGTCGGGCATCATCCGCCTCCCGCCAGCGGCGATACAACAGCATCCCCTCCGCCAACCGCAGCTTTTCACCGATATCACGGTAGCGCTGCGCCTGACGTGCCTGACGCGCCAATTGCCCCAGCTGCCCCGCCAACTGCTCCACCACATCATCCACTCGCAGCAGGTTCTGTTCAGTGTTCTTCAGCTTCAGTTCAGCCTCATGGCGGCGCTGATACAGCCCCGAAATCCCCGCCGCCTCTTCCAGAATGCGACGCCGCGCCTTGGGCTTGGCGTTGATCAGCTCCGAGATCTGCCCCTGCCGCACCAGTGCCGGAGAATGCGCCCCCGTCGAGGCATCGGCAAAAAGCATCTGCACATCGCGCGCACGAACATCCTTACCGTTTGATTTATAGGCGCTGCCCACATCCCGGGTGATCCGACGTACAATTTCCAGCTGATCCGCCTCATTGAACCCAGAGGGTGCCAATCGATCTGAGTTATCAATCAGCAGGTTCACCTCGGCGAAATTGCGCGCCGAACGTGAGGTCGTGCCCGCAAAGATCACATCTTCCATGCCGCCACCGCGCATGGCCTTGGCGCGGGTTTCTCCCATCACCCAGCGCAAGGCCTCCAGCAGGTTGGACTTGCCACAGCCATTGGGTCCAACCACGCCAGTCAACCCATCCCCGATGATCAGATCGGTCGGATCCACAAAGCTTTTGAAGCCATTGAGCCTGAGTTTGGAAAAGCGCAAATTCGCCCCTGAGTGATTCTTATTTGTCACTGAGTCCAGCAGCTTCCTACAGATCCTGTCAACGTAAACAGCTCCCTTGCACGCAGGTCACCGCCCCTACCCGGGCATATCTTGTGGATAACTCACCCAGTTGGCAAAATCCGCCCAGCTCGGCTTTCATGTTTCCCTAAATATTCCGGGGTGAATGTGTCGTAGACACAGAGGGGCTGGCCCCTCCTCGAGGCTCCCCAAGAGCGCTCCCCCAATCGGTAAATCGTTTAACTCAATCCACCAATACCCGACAATCCAGTACCCCAATCATCAGCGCCTGATCCCCCAGAACCCCCGTGACCCTGCACCCGCTGACCTCGGCCATCGCCTGTGCTGCCTGCGCACGCAACTGGCCGAGACGCGGCGCATATTGCAGATTGGTCCGGGTCGCCTCAGCCAGGTTTCCCCTCACCCGGACGTCAAAAACACTCGTCCCAACCGTAACCCGCGCAACCTCGGTCTCAGCAAAAAAAACCTGCGGCACGGTACAGGCCGCAAATGGAATTAACAGAGAAATCATCAGATAGCGCATAGCCTCATCAGCATTGCGCAATTCATGGGTGAATTCCAGTTAAACCGCTCTCCAAAGATGGTCCCGCTTCAAACCCGTGTGCCCTGGTTCAGCAACCGCGCTAACCGTTGGATACCTGTTCGGATCTCGTCTGCATCCAGCACCGAAAAACTCAGCCTCAGGGTATTGCACCCATCGCCATCGGCAAAGAATGCCTGCCCCGGAACAAAGGCGATATTCTCTTGCTCCAAGGCCCGCGTGAGAACCTCAGCGGTATCGACATGTTGTGGCAGCGTCAGCCAGACAAACATTCCGCCCTTGGGTTTGGTCCAGCTAATTCCTTCCGGCATAAACGCCTCCAAGGCCGAAAGCATCGCATCCCGACGGGCGCCATAGGCCTGGCGTAGGCCGGCAACATGGCTGTCAAAACAGGCCTCCGCCACCTTATATACCGCCATCTGGTTAAGCGTGGGCGAATGCAGGTCTGCGGCCTGTTTCATCAGAACCATTTGCGCAATCACTGGCTTGGCGGCGACAGCCCACCCCATCCGCAGCCCCGGCGACAGGGTTTTGGAGAACGATCCGCAATAGATCGTCTGGCAATCCTCAATGCTTCCTTTTCGCGCGATCTCCAGCGCCAGAATGGGCGGGATCGCTTCGCCCTCATAGCGCAGCGCGTGATAGGCACCGTCTTCAATCACTGCACAGTCCAGCTCCTCCGCCAGGTCCAACAGCGCCTCGCGCCCTACCAAGGAGAGGGTTTCACCGGTTGGATTGGCAAAATCCGGCGACAGATAGGCAAATTTCACGCGGCTGTTGGCTTCGGCTGCGGCGTCTCGATAGCTCGTAGGAGAACGGTTGCCACCGGGGTTGAGCTGATCGTAGCGCGGTTCATAGGCGTTAAAGGCCGCCAGCGCCCCCAGATAGGTAGGCCAGCCAACAAGTGCCGTATCGTTGGGGGAGAGGAACAGTTTGCCTAGATAGTCCAGCGCCTGCTGCGATCCTGACGTAATCAGGATATTGTCTACGTCGCAGGCCACGCCCATGCGCGCCATTTCGCCTTTGATCCACTGGCGCAGCGGCAAATAACCCTCGCTGACCGAGTATTGCAGCGCCTCTGCCTGATCCTTTGGCTGCAACGCTGCCTGAAAGGCTGCGGAAAATTCAGCAGAGGGAAACAAATCTGGATCTGGAATACCCCCGGCAAAGGACAGAAGCCCTGGCCGATTCAGCAGCTTCAACAACTCGCGAATTTCGGAGGCCTTCATGCGGTGGGTTCGGGTGGCAAAAAGCTGATCTATCAACATTGGCGACCTCCTTTCAGGTACGGGCTCTGCCGCGAAAGTAAGAAAGTTGCGATTATAGTCAATACTTCTGACCTATTATTTCAACAGAAGTGATCAAATTTTGCACTTCCTGTTCTGCCCCTTGCGCGCTTGCACCCAGCGCGGTCATATGTTTTTACCAATTGTGCAAACCCTGCGCCCTGTTCCAAGATCAGTCAGAGGCCCCCATGCCGTTTCAAAAAGTTCAACCCGAGAAACTCTCCGCCTCTGTGGTGCGCCAGATCGAACAGCTGATCCTGCGGGGGATCCTGTCCCCAGGTGAGCGATTGCCGTCGGAACGGGAACTGGCAGACCGGTTGGGTGTTTCGCGCCCCTCGCTGCGCGATGCCATTGCCGAACTGCAAGAGGGCGGATTGCTCTCCGCCAAAGCGGGATCCGGGATCTTTGTAGCCGATGTTCTCGGCTCTGCCTTCTCGCCCGCGCTGATCCGGCTTTTTGCCCGCCATGACGAGGCAGTGTTTGACTACCTCAGCTTTCGCCGTGACATGGAGGGCCTGGCGGCCGAACGCGCGGCCCAGTTTGGCTCTGATGCCGATCTGAAACTGATCCAGACGATTTTTGACAAGATGGTCGCGGCGGGTGATCCCTCGGTTTCGGATGAGGCCGCCAGTCTGGACGCGGAGTTCCATTCCGCCATCATGGATGCCAGCCACAATGTGGTGATGCTGCATATGATGCGCTCGATGTTTGATCTGCTGCACGAGGGGGTGTTCTACAACCGCCGCATCATGTTCAGCCGCCACACCACCTATGAAGTGCTACTGGCCCAGCACAGCGCCATCAATGCCGCACTACAAGCCCGCGACCCGGAAGCCGCGCGTGCTGCAGTTGAGGCGCATCTGGACTATGTGAAACAGTCGCTCATCGACCACCAGCGCACCGAACGCAACGCCGAGATCGCCCAGCAGCGGCTCGAACACGAGAGCGGGAAAGGGTAATCTGTGGATCGCCCCAGAGCCACCAAGATTTACGCTGCAGCGAAAGTCCGCATCCTGCCGATACTTTTGAAAACCAACGTATTTCTGGTGCCGAAAGTAACGCCTTGATGAGCGCGCGGGCGCCTTTCCCATCAGGCTTTGAGCGTTCGCTGCGGTGCAGGAAAGGTCTTGGCGAGTTTGCGGAGGTTTTGAGCGATGGCAGCCAGGAGGAGTGAGCCGGGAGCCTGGCCCCAGTGGGGCCGCGCAAGCCCGAAGCGAACTTCATTTGCACCGCATGCACTGCCTGGCAGATTCATGGCATAGCCATGATCCCGAGAGGGGCCACGTAATCGGAGCCGTCCCAGCCCAAGGATGCGTTTGAGGTGCGCAAAGAGCATTTCCACCTTCTTTCGCAGCCGCATCAAGATCGCATATTGCTTGGTCGCGGCAATATCACGGGCAACCTGTCGGGCATCTTCATACTCTTCGCGGGTGATCTTGCGTGCATCAGCTTTTGGGCAGCACGGGAATGTGGGGTTTGATGTTGCGACCCACGAGCCATCCGAGCATTGGGCCTGACCCGTAGGCTGCATCTGCGATGAGCCGTTCTGGATCAATATCATGCAGATCCTTGATCCGATCCAACATGGTGCAAACCGAACCGACTTTTGCCTGTCGGATCGATCTTGTTCCTTCGACATCCATAATGACGCAGCAATTTGCTCTCCCGAAAGCGCCCCTGTCGGTTCTTGGAGAAGGTTGAATGGTTTGGCACCGGGTCCGACAAGTCGAGGCGGCAGAACCAGCAGTATGCCAGGTTCAGATGCACTTCCTCGCACAGGCGACGTGCCGACCGTATGCCGAGCAAATCCGACCAACAGCATCCCCCCTCTCGGGATATCGCTATGCGATGCCCTGCCGGGCAAGGGAGCAGTCGCTCGGGGTCGATCCCCTCTCATGCATGTACAATGCATTGCTGGGCAGTGGGAGGGCGGCCTGTGTGGCTGTAAAAATCCGCGAGATACTGGCGAATGTCATCCAGATCGACGAACCTGTCAATCGAGTGTAGCAGATGGTCTTTTGGGACATGGTCTTCCAGAGAGAACTCATCAAACAGCGCGGCCTGTGCTTCCTGCTTCGGCCCCATCATCGCGAAATCCCCCACCTGTCATGGGTATTGAACCAGCGAATACGCACCCATCAAGGATGAGGTTTTCAACAGAATTAGCCCATAGTTCCCGATGCTGCACTTGTCATGAACGTCCATTTTGAGGTCCAGAAAATCAAAAAACAGCCAGGTTTCGTGAGGCTGCTTCTATAATTCCTCTGCCCATGGCGGGTTCGAGCCTGCGCGTGATACGGTGAAAGCAGCGACTTGGGTTCCTTGGATCAGGGCTTGTCGGGCGACATCGGGAGAAAGCTCCCGCAGCGCCGGTTTGTGCAACGCGCCCAGCTCGGACAGCTTGGCCAGCACGCCTGCATTGAACGTATCGCCAGCGCCGACCGTGTCGATGACCTGGGCGCGTTTAACCGGGACACGCACTTCGGCACCGTTCGACAAATACCCTACCGCCCCGTCTCCGCCACGCGTCACGATGACCAGAGCGGGGCCTTTGTCCAGCAGGCCTTCGACCTTTTCGCCCAGTGATAGTGGTGCGGGTTCGATCCAGTTCAGGTCCTCGTCTGAGACCTTCACGATATCCGACTGGCGTAGCATTGCCTCCAGACGCGCGCGGTAGAGGGTTTCGTTTTCAATGAAGCCTGGGCGGATATTCGGGTCGATCATCACGGCACGGGTATCGCCCTCGCGATCCAGCAGGGCCTGATACGCAGTGGCTCCCGGTTCACAAGCCAAGCTGATGCCACCGAAGAAAAGCGCGGATATGTCGCCCGGGATCTCGGGAAGATCGTCTGGCGACAACATCCGACCGGCAGAGTTTTCATCATAAAATGAATAGGTCGCATGGCCATCGGCTAGCCGCACAAAAGCCAGCGTTGTGGGGCGTTCTGAGCTAATGACATGGGATACTTCCACATGGCTGGCTCTGAGGGCTTCGCCGAGTTGTTGGCCGAACATGTCGGTTGATATCCCGGTGAGCATGCCTACGCGAGCTCCAAGCCGCCCAAGCCCGATTGCCGTGTTAAACACCGCCCCGCCCGCATGCGGGACAAACCCGTCGCGCCCTGCGTTGGTTGAGGTCGGGATCATGTCGATCAGTGCTTCCCCGCAGCAAAGGATCATTGGCAGACGCCTTTCGTTAAATCGTGATTGTTGCTGGAAGCGCGTGATCTGAGATCGCCTGGGCATTTACCATGTCATTGTCCATGGCGCGTTGTTCCGCTTGGTCGCGGGGCAGGCCAAAATTGATCCACCGTTGCACCAGTCTGTGCCGTAGGGTTTCGAGCGGCACGTCCAATCGGATGGAGACATCCCAAAGGGGGTGCAGATCTTTCCAAACCGGCGCATCAAACAGAAGGTAGTTGCCTTCGACAACAACGCAGTCGCATTTGCCATCGACTATACTGGCGCCTGCGCGCGAAAAATCTTCGTCCCGATCAAAGGTGGGGTAAAAAACCCGTCCAGAATCGGACAGGGCTTGGACCAGTCGCAGGAAGCCTGCTGCATCGAATGTCTCGGGCGCACCTTTTCGGTGCAGTAATCCCAAGTCGGTCAGGATCCGATTGTCCAGATGAAAGCCATCCATCGGCACTACGGAGGTCTTGCAACCGGCTTGGGTCAGATGATCGGCCAACACATGGGACAAGGTTGTCTTGCCGGACGCGGGCGCCCCTGCCAAAGCAACCAGTTTGCGATTCCCTGCGTGAGGTGCTGCCAGAATATCCTCTGTCAGCGCCTCGGCAATCTTCTCGGGAGAAGTCATGCCGCGTCTTGTGCTGGAGGCTCTTTCGCCCCGGTCATAAAGGCCACCGCATCGGACATAGTGTAGTCCTTGGGGTCAATGATGCAAAGACGCTTGCCCAGACGGTGGATGTGGATACGGTCAGCAACCTCAAACACATGGGGCATATTGTGACTGATCAGGATGATCGGGATGCCGCGGGCGCGCACGTCCTTGATTAGCTCCAGCACCTTGCGGCTTTCCTTGACGCCCAAGGCGGCCGTAGGCTCGTCCATGATGATGAACTTGCTGGCAAAGGCCGCAGCACGAGCCACCGCAACCCCCTGGCGCTGACCACCGGACAGAGTTTCGACTGGCTGCTTTATCGACTGCACGGTCATCAGCCCCAACTCGGTCAGCTTTTCGCGGGCGAATGTCTCCATTGCGGGTTTGTCCAGCATGCGAAGGAATTTGCCCAGAAAGCCCGGTTTGCGGATCTCGCGCCCGGTGAACATGTTGTCCGCGATGGATAAGGCTGGCGACAGGGCGAGATTCTGATAGACGATCTCGATCCCCATTTCCCGGGCCTCGATCGGGGATGAGAACTTGACTGGTTTGCCTTCGATCAGGATCTCGCCTTCGTCCGGGGTGGTAGCCCCGCAGATCGCCTTGACGATCGAAGATTTGCCTGCCCCGTTGTCACCGATCACGGCAAGGATTTCCCCAGGGAGCAATTCGAAATCGGAATGGTCAATGGCGGTGACATGGCCGTAGCGTTTGACGATGCCTTTAGCAGATACAACAGGTGTCATGCAGAAACCCTCCGGATCCATTGGTCAATGGCGACCGCGATGATGATTAGCCAACCGATGGCGAAGACCTGCCACAGCACGTCCACCCCGGCCATTCGCAGGCCCGACTGAAAGACTCCGACGATCAGCGCCCCAAACAACGCTCCCATGATCGACCCGCGCCCGCCAAACAGGGATATTCCCCCGATCACAACGGCGGTGATGGATTGCAGGTTGCCTTCGTAGAAGCTCTGCGGGGAAATCGACCCGACGCGCCCGATCGAGGCCCAGCCCGCGATGGCGCAGACCAACCCGGCCAGCATGTAGACTGATACCAGAGTGCGTTCGGTGCGGATGCCCGACATTTCGGCCGCTTCCATATCATCGCCGATGGCATAGACATGGCGGCCCCAGGCGGTTTTGTTCAGCATGTACCAAAGCACGACAAAGATCACGATCATCAGGATCACGCCAAAGGTGATGCGGGCGCCGCCGAGTTTGATCGCATTGCCAAAGAACTTCAGTAACTCGGCGTTTTTGTCTATATCCTGACTACGGATGGATTGCGCGCCCGACAACCACAGGTTCAGAGCAAAGAAGATCGACCAGGTGCCGAGTGTGGTGATAAAAGGGGGCAGCTTGATCTTGGTGATCAAAAGCCCGTTCATAGCGCCTGCAGCCATGCCGCCCAAGCACCCAGCAAGGATCGCCAGAGGGGCCGGTACACCCATGTTCACGGCCAGATTGCCCATGATCACGGACATCAGGATCATAATTGCCGCGACCGACAGGTCGATCCCCGCTGTGATGATGATCAGTGATTGCGCTGCTGCGAGCATGCCGATGATGGACACCTGCTGCGTGATCAATGAGAGGTTGAATGCGGAAAAGAACCGCCCGCCCGCGATGATCCAGAACGCGACGAGGCTTAGCATCAAGACGATGACGGGCACGAAAGTTGGGTTGTTATGTAAAATATGTTGGACACGTTCCAACACTGTGTGGCGGCGGGTCTCGAACTGAGCGACCTTGGTGTCGCTGCCGTCCAGAACCTGTTCGTAGCCTGCTTTGGTTGTCATGATGATCTCCCTCGCCCCCCAGCCTATGCCGGGACGCCGACTAGGGTCAAAGATGTCGTGAAAGGACTGGAACCGGGGCGCGATTCGCCCCAGTTCCTTTGCTTTACGCGGGAATTAACCCCAGCACTTGTCCATACCCTCAGCCGAGCTCAACGATGGGATGCCATCCACGGGGCTGTCTGTGATCAGCTCAACACCTGTGTTGTAGAAATCCAAACCTTCGGTGTTCTGCGGCTTAGCACCGGTTTCTGCCCAGGTCTTGATCGCGTCGATGCCAAGCGATGCCATTAGGAGCGGGAACTGCATCGAGGTCGCGCCGATCACGCCTTCGGAAATGTTCTGAACGCCGGGACATCCGCCATCGACCGATACGATCAGAACGTCGTTTTCACGGCCCACGGATTTCAGCGCCTCATAGGCGCCGGCAGCGGCGGGTTCGTTGATGGTGTAGACCACGTTGATTTCCGGGTCGATCTGCATCAGGTTTTCCATTGCAGTCCGACCACCTTCTTCGTTGCCGTTGGTCACGTCATTGCCAACGATGCGCGTATCGTCTTCGTCACCAATGTCGGTCGGGTCCTTGATGTCGATGCCAAAGCCCTGAAGGAAACCATTGTTGCGTAGGTAATCCACCGAGATCTCGGATGCGTTCAGGTCAAGCAGTGCGATCTTGGCGTTTGCCGCTTCGCCGCCCATCTTGGCTGCAGCCCATTCACCGATCAGAACTCCGGCCTTGAAGTTGTCGGTGGCAAAGGTCGCATCGGCAACGCTAGCCGGTTCAAACGGTGTATCCAGCGCAATGACCAAAGCACCAGCTTCGCGGGCCTGAGTAATGACCGGCGTCAATGCGCGACTGTCGGTCGGGGTGATCAGGATACCCTTGGCACCTGATGCTATGCAAGTTTCTACGGCGGCAACTTGGCTTTCAACATCACCGTCAATTTTTCCTGCAAAGGTCGACAGGTTTATCCCATTTGCCTCAGCCGCTGCGGTCGCGCCCTCTTTCATCTTAACAAAGAAAGGGTTGGTGTCGGTCTTGGTGATCAGGCAAGCGTTGATGTCTGCAGACGCGGCGCCTGCCAGTGCGGCCAGAGCAATAACCGAAGATGTCATCAGTTTTTTCATGGTGTCCTCCCATCCATGTCATTTCATGAATTGTGACCGTCTTCACTTTGGCCACGCACCCGCTCCATCGCAGGCTGGAGCCAAAAAAGCATGTTTGTTAACCATCTGTCAATTAGTTTGTAAACTTTACTAACTAAACTTCCTTGGCTATCTTCCCTTTGGAAAGCAGGGGAACTATTGTGCCAGCCATGGACGGAGATATCACAACACGACGGCGCGGGGGCGTGAACCAAAGCGGTTTGCGTGACCACAACGAACGCCTGATCCTGTCCGTTCTACAACGTCACAAAACCGTTCCCGCCGCCGAACTGGCCCGTCGCACCGGGCTTTCCAAACCCACAGTCTCAACGATCCTGCGCAACCTCGAAGATGACGGGCTTGTCCGGCGGGGCGAACCGGTGCGGGGCAAGGTGGGCAAACCATCTATTCCCATTGAGCTGGATCCGGATGGTGCTTTTTCCATCGGCCTCAAGGTCGGGCGCCGCGGGGCGGATTTGTTGTTGCTGGATTTCGCTGGGTTCGCCCGCAAACAATTGCACACCACCTATGAATACCCAATGCCCGATGCGGTTTTTAGATTTCTGGAAACGGGTGTCTCGGGCCTGCTCGGGACACTCCCTGCGCTTCATCAAAAACGCGTCTGCGGCATCGGGATCGGTACTCCGTTCGAGCTTTGGAAATGGCACGATCTGCCCGGGCCGGCGGCTGAAAGGTTCCGGTCCTGGAAAGATGTGGATTTTGTACAAGAGGTCGCCCGCTTCAGCGATTTGCCGGTTTATGTGGTCAATGATGCCACCGCAGCCTGCCACGCCGAACACCTCTATGGTCGCGGCAACGACTTTCGTGACTTCGCCTACTTCTACATCGGATCGTTTATTGGCGGGGGCATCGCCTTGAACGGAACAGTGTTCGAGGGAAACCAGGGAAACGCCGGGGCGTTGGGTTCAATGCGCACGACGGGTCCCTTGGGCGAAAGCCAACAGTTGATCGACACCGCCTCCCTGCACCTGCTTGAAACACGCCTGATCGAAGCAGGCCTTGACCCAAGCCTTATGTGGCAAAAACCGCAGGATTGGACCAGGCTGTCCCGCTATGTTGAACCATGGATCGGGGAAACCGCGCAGGAATTGGCCAAGGCGTCGCTATCGATCTGTTCGGTCATCGATTTCGAAGCCATTTTGATTGATGGTGCTTTCCCGCCTGAGATCCGTGAAGAACTGGTTGAACGGGTTCGACGGTACTTGGTGAATCAGGACAAGCGTGGGCTTATCGCCCCGACCGTTGAAACCGGAACCGTCGGAGAAAATGCCCGCGCAATCGGAGCAGCAAGCGGACCGATTTTCGCTGAATACCTGCTCAACACCAATGCAGGGCTGTCATCAATCTGAGACACCCTGACGGCTTCACCAAAGCCGACCTTCAGCGGCGACACAGAATGAGCGCCTTGTGAAGCCAGAAACTCAATATCAATACAAAAAAACCCGACCACTGAGGCCGGGTTCTTTAACTGTAACATACAGAGATCTTTGTTTAATCAGTGCAGTTTGTCGTTGACGTCGGTGATAGCCGCGTCGATCAGTTTGTTTGCTTCAGTCGCGGTCATCTGCTTGGCGATCACTTGATCAGCCGCAGCAACAGCGATGGAGATCGCCTGATCGCGGACTTCCTTCACAGCCGAAGCTTCGGCAGAGGCAATCTGCTCTTCCGCAGCGGCCAGACGACGGGCGATGGATTGCTCCAGATCCGCTTTGGCCTCTTCGGCAGCAGCAGCTGCATCTTCACGGGCCGAAGCCACGATGCGATCCGCCTGAGCCTGAACTTCCTGCTGCTTGCGCTCATAAGACGCCAGAATGGTCTGGGCTTCTTCACGCAGGGCGCGTGCCTCGTCCAATTCCTTCTGGATGCCTTCGGCGCGGGCGTCCAACTGGCCACCCAGCAGGCTAGGCACTTTGACAAAGAGCAAAATGCCAACGAACAAAAGGAAGCCGAGCAGAACAACAAAGTTGGTGTTGCTCATCGAAAAGAAAGGACCAGAAGCGGCGAAGGCCGGGCTTGTGGCGCCAAGGGTGAGGGCAATTGCCAGAACTGTGCGCATGTCCTTAACCTTTCATCCGG
>CAJXIL010000027.1 GCA_913054455.1 uncultured Roseobacter sp. | reverse complement strand
CGATCACCGTGCAACACCGGCCAAAAGCGCCAATACCGCGAGAGCGGTTTCGTCCAAGTCCGCTAAGCAGTAGTTCAAACTGATCCATGAACCTTTGATGCGCTACCAATTGCCAAAGCACAGCTTTGGCAGCGCCCGAACCGCCCCCACGGGGCGGGCGCTTCGCGTCCCACCCCTCGGTTCGGACGCGGAGATTTTCTGCAACGGTTGAATGGCAGTTTGGCTACTGCCTTGGACATTCGAGAACCTAGGTGATCCAAACCAGCCACAAGCCGCCCAATGCCACCTCACCTAGCAGTTTTCTCCACGAATTCCTCTTGACCCCTGCCCTGCGCATGTCAAGAACGGGGCATGAGCACGGCTAAACTGACAATCAATCTCGATGCGCTGGTGACCAACTGGCAGAATCTGAACGCCATGACCAACTGCGAAACCGCAGCTGTGGTCAAGGCAAACGGCTATGGCCTGGATGCAGGCCGCGTGGCCAAGGCATTGGCCAAAGGCGGCGCACGCAATTTCTTTGTCGCCGCCGCCGAAGAAGGCGTCGCCCTGCGCCGCGCGCTGGGGCCAGGCCCCGGCATCTCTGTCTTCTCCGGCCATATGGAAGGCGACACCAAGCTGCTGAAGGACTTCCAGCTGGCGCCGATGTTGAACTCGCTGGACCAGATGCTGCGCCATTTCGAGACCCTTCCAGGCCATACCTTTGGGGTGCAGTTGGATTCTGGCATGAACCGCCTTGGCATGGAGCCCGCCGAATGGGCTGCGGTGCGCGATATCGCCCTGGGACAAAAGCCCGTTCTGCTGATGTCGCATCTGGCCTGCTCTGACGAGCCTGGCCACCCAATGAATGCCCAACAGCTACAGGCCTTTCGTGAGATGACCGATGGGCTGGAAATACCGCGCTCCTTGGCGGCCACGGGAGGTATCCTTCTGGGGCCCGACTATCATTTTGACCTCTGCCGCCCTGGCGTGGGCCTCTATGGGGGCGAGCCCTACGGCGATGCCGTACCTGTGGTCCAATTGGACCTGCCGGTCATTCAAACCCGGGATGTGTCCCCTGGCGAAAGCGTCGGCTATGGCAATACCTGGGTGGCTCAAGCGCCCAGCCGCATCGCCACTGTTGCAGCGGGCTATGCCGATGGTTTACATCGTGCCCTAATGACCGGCGGCATTGATCTCTTTGCCGGGGAGACCCGCTGCCCGGTCGTGGGCCGTGTCTCGATGGATTTGATCACCGTCGATGTCACCGCCCTGTCCGAAGTACCTGCCAGCCTGACCATGCTCAACGAGGTGCAGACCGTCGACACCCTGGCCAATGCAGCCGGGACCATCGGTTATGAGGTGCTCACCTCCATGGGGCATCGCTACGCACGGACCTATCAAGGATGACCCCTTTGAGCCTACTGGCCCGGCTGGGTCGTTCCACGCTGGCGGCGCTGGCTATGATTGGCCGGGTGGCCCTGTTTACGGTCAGCGCCTTCACCCATATGCTGCGCCCGCCTTATTACCCGCGCGAGCTCGCCCTGTCATTCTTGCAGATCGGCTGGCTGTCGCTGCCCGTAGTTGCGCTGACCGCGGTTTTCACCGGCGGCGCCCTGGCCCTGCAAATCTATGCCGGCGGCGCTCGTTTTAATGCCGAGGCCGTGGTGCCGCAGATTGTTGCCATTGGCATGGTGCGCGAACTCGGCCCCGTTTTGGTTGGCTTGATGATAGCCGCAAGGGTGACCTCCTCCATTGCCGCCGAAATCGCCACCATGAAGGTCACCGAGCAAATCGATGCACTGGTGACTCTCTCGACCAATCCGATGCAGTACCTTGTCGCCCCTCGGGTGCTGGCGGCGCTTTTGACCGTGCCGGTTCTGGTCGGCATCGGTGATATCATCGGTATTGCCGGCGGCTATACTGTGTCGGTGCACAACCTCGGCTTCAACTCGGCTGCCTACTTGAAAAACACCGTCGATTTCCTTGAGCCCCTGGATCTGATTTCCTCCCTGGTCAAGGGCGCCTTTTTTGGCGTTATCGCCGCCACCATGGGTTGCTACTACGGCATGCAATCGGGCCGTGGCGCGCAGGGTGTTGGCAGTGCGACCAAATCCTCGGTCGAGGCTGCAGCCGTGTTGATCCTGGCGACCAACTTCATTCTGACAGGGGTGTTCTTTTCGCTATGACAGCCATGACAAACGGCAACGCCCCCCACCCGATGATCAAAATGGATCAGGTGCATAAGGCCTTTGGCGACAACCGCGTCTTGCGCGGCATGGACCTTACGATCCCCAAGGGCAGCTCGATGGTGATCATCGGCGGCTCCGGCACCGGTAAATCCGTCGCCCTCAAAAGCGTGCTGGGGCTGATCACCCCTGACAGCGGCGAAATCTACGTCGACGGCAAGCCCGCAGGCTCCGGCGATCGCGACGCCTTTCTCGCGCGCTTTGGCATGTTGTTTCAGGGCGGTGCGCTGTTTGATTCCCTGCCGGTTTGGCAGAATGTCGCCTTTCGCCTGATGCGCGGCGCGCTGAAACGCCCCGCCCATGAGGCGCGCGAAATCGCCATTGAAAAGCTGCGCCGCGTCGGGTTGAAACCCGATGTGGCCGACCGCCTGCCTGCCGAGCTGTCTGGTGGCATGCAAAAACGTGTTGGCCTCGCCCGCGCCATTGCTGCCGAGCCTGAAATCATTTTCTTTGACGAGCCCACCACCGGCCTGGACCCGATCATGTCCGGGGTGATCAACGATCTGATCCGCGAGATTGTCGTAGAGATGGGCGCCACCGCGATGACCATCACCCACGATATGTCATCCGTAAGGGCTATCGCCGACAATGTCGCCATGCTGCACGACGGGGTGATTCAATGGACCGGTCCGGTGGCGGATATGGACCAGTCCGGCGACCCCTACCTGGATCAATTCATCCACGGCCGCGCTGAGGGGCCGATTGAGGCCGTGCGGTGACAAAGGTTCTGTCTGCTGATTTTGCGGCTTTTTCGCGTCAGTATCTGGCTGCCCATAGAACATTGACTGACATTTCGGATCCAACGAGCTACTCCCACGTCTACTGGTACGGTCCAGTCTATCACAACCTCGGCATGGCAATCGAACTTGCGTTCAAGGCCGTTTTGCTGGCCAATGAATGCTCCGAAGACGAGATAAAAAGTCACAATCTAAGGAAACTATATGAAATGATATGGCGCTACATGGGCGACCGGAAGGAATTCGAACGGACCCTCGGCGTAGAAAGCAAAATGGTCGACGAACTCCCAAGCCCGCTCAAGGCCAAGCTAAAGCCCTTCCACGAAGCGCAGGTCGCATACCATGTATTTTCAGCGCAAGTGACTGTTTTGAACAAAACCTATTTTACAGGTCTCAATGGCGGGGCAAAATTCAAGACCCGGTACCCTTCGCAGTCTGATACCAAGCGCTACGCAGTCAATACCTCACTGCTTGCAATGGGAACTGAGCGTATCCTAGACTCGTTTTGCTGATGCTGAAGGCCTTTGACGACAAGATGAGGAACCTTTCATGACCCTCCGCCTCGCCACCCTCTCGCTGCTGATCCTCTACCCGATCGCCTGGTTTGCACCTCTGATGCGCGCCGGACTGCTGCCGATCTTTGGTCTGAGCGAAATTTCTGTAATCACCGGGTTGCAAAGCCTCTGGGGCAGCGACGCACCTTTGGCTTTGATCGTCACCTTCTTTGCCATCTTTGCCCCCTACCTCAAAACCATCGGATTAGCGCTGGTGCAATGGGGCTATCTGGATCCGCGGGCGAAGCCTGTCCTATATGTCCTTGGCAAACTCGCCATGGCAGACATCTTTCTCATCGCACTCTACATCACCCTGGCCAAGGGAATTGGCTACGCCACGATCGAGGTCGCCTGGGGGCTCTATATGTTCACGTCCTGCATTGTCGCCTCCCTGATCCTCAGCCTGGCAACCGAGCGCGCCTTGCCCAACAAAGATTAAGGGCGGCCTTGCCACTACGCAGCACCTGCCAGAGGCCTGCGACCAAATGAGCACAAACCGTCCTCATCATCTTTCCCAAAATATTCCGGAGCGCGAGGCAGAGCCTCGCACCCCTTGAACAAAATAAGAACATAGGGCAAAAGGCCCTATGGCTAAATCAAATACATTCTCCTGCTCCGCCTGCGGCGCGAGCTTTTCCAAATGGTCCGGTCGCTGCGAAGGCTGCGGCGAATGGAACACCATTGTTGAAGACAAGGGGCTTTCCTCAGCGGGTCCTTCAAAGAAATCACTTGGGATCCGGCGCGGCAAGACGATCCCGCTGTCAGATCTGTCAACCGAGGAGACCCCACCGCCCCGCGCCACCTGTGGTGTAGCTGAGCTGGACCGGGTGTTAGGGGGCGGTCTGGTGGCGGCCTCTGCCATCCTGGTGGGCGGCGATCCTGGGATCGGCAAATCGACCCTGCTGTTGCAGGCTGCTGCACGTTTTGCCCAGGCGGGGGTGAAAACCATCTATGTCAGCGGCGAAGAGGCCTCGGCGCAGGTGCGGATGCGGGCTCAGCGGTTGGGGCTGGCACAGGCGCCGGTCAAATTGGCTGCCGAAACCAATCTGCGCGATATCCTGACCACGCTGGAGGCGGAAAAGCCGCAGCTGGCCATTATCGATTCGATCCAGACAATGTGGGCTGATCACGTGGACAGCGCCCCGGGTTCTGTCAGCCAGGTGAGGGCGGCCGCCCATGAGCTGACTACTTTTGCCAAGGCGCAGGGCATTTCCATCATCATGGTTGGCCATGTCACTAAGGAGGGCCAGATCGCCGGTCCTCGCGTCGTCGAGCATATGGTCGATACCGTCCTTTATTTTGAGGGCGAGCGGGGCCATCAATTCCGCATCCTGCGGGCGGTAAAAAACCGCTTCGGACCTGCGGATGAGATTGGCGTCTTTGAGATGACGGGCTGCGGCCTGGCCGAAGTCACCAATCCTTCGGCCCTTTTCCTGTCGGACCGCGGCGAGCCCTCGCCCGGATCTGTTGTCTTTGCCGGCATTGAGGGCACCCGCCCGGTGCTGGTGGAAATGCAGGCCCTGGTTGCCCCCTCACCGCATTCGCAGCCGCGCCGCGCCGTGGTGGGCTGGGACAGTTCCCGCCTGGCAATGATCCTGGCAGTGCTTGAGGCCCGTTGCGGCATTCCTTTCGCAGGCCTGGACGTCTACCTGAATGTGGCTGGTGGTATGAAAATCACCGAGCCCGCAGCCGATCTGGCGGTGGCCGCAGCCCTGCTCAGCGCTCGCGAAGATGTCGCCCTGCCCGCAGATACGGCAGTTTTTGGAGAAATATCGCTTTCAGGAGCCCTGCGACCCGCCCCGCAGACAGAAAACCGGTTGAAAGAGGCGCAAAAACTTGGTTTCACCTCTGCAATAGCTCCAAGTGGTGGCAAATCTGTTTCGATCAAGGGTCTTGGCCTGCGCCAAGCCTCCGATCTGGCGGGATTTGTTGGCGAATTCTTTGGAGCCGGCTAGAGTTGCCAAAATTTTATCGCAGGCTAACGGGCGAGGGTTATGGAAGGTTTCACTATTATTGACGGGGTTGTGGCCCTGGTCATCGTATTATCGGCGCTTCTGGCCTATTCGCGTGGTTTTGTCCGCGAAGCCATGGCGATTGCCGGTTGGATTGCAGCTGGCATCCTTGCCTTTATGTTTGCCCCTCAGGTCGAACCGCTGATGGCGGAGATTCCGGTGATTGGCGAATTTATCTCTGACAGCTGTGAGCTGTCGATCATTGCAGCCTTTGCCGCTGTCTTTGCAGTAGCGCTGATCGTGGTCTCCTTCTTTACGCCGCTGTTTTCATCTCTGGTGCAGCGTTCGGCACTTGGCGGCTTGGACCAGGGGACTGGGTTCTTCTTTGGCGTTCTGCGGGGCATCCTGCTCGTGGCGATCGCTTTCTTCCTCTATAATGTGGTGATGACCGGCCAGAGCTTTACAATGGTTGACGAGAGCCGCTCAGCAGTGGTGTTTGAGCGTATGATTGGCAAGATCGAAGACCGCAATCCTGAACAGGCCCTGGGCTGGGTAACACAGCAGTATGAGGCTTTGATTGGCACCTGCGGCAGCTAAGCCTTGATCTGTTTACCAAGGTAAACATCAGACCTAACAAGAGGGCGCCTTATTGGCGCCCTTTTTCTATGTTTCTGCAAAGGCTTCACAGCTTTATCCACAGCTAGCGCAATGAAGAGTTAACGTCACCTGTTAACCTTTAACCTTTTGTTAACCATCAAGAATCATTTCTTTCGCTCTCAATTTCGAACTTGGAGTTTTGCGGAATTCCTTAAAAAATCCTCAAGCGCCCTCTTTGATTGGTTAACAAAGGCGCAAAAAATCCACTTTTGTCGCGAAAAAAGTGCCCAAGATCGAAATTGGCCGCACCCCTGCCCCATTTCCGTCCCAATTCGGGGGCCAGATAGGATCAACAAAACGAACAGGCACTCTCGCTCAGAAGGATCGACACCATGCTCCTGGATCATTTCAACACTTTCGCCGATTTTCAGCCGGTGGGCCTTTTGTTGGACTTCCCAATGGTGCGTCCTGAGCCAAAGGTTGAGGCCCCCCAGTCCGCTAAAACCGGCGGCTTCCTTCCCGAGACACTGGTTGAAACCGACCGCGGCTTTGTGCAGGCCCGTGACGTCAAGCCCGGCGATATGGTCTACACCTTTGATGGTGGCTGCCAGGAAGTCGAAACTATCCGCCACGCAGTTCCCCGCCTGACCACAATGATGCATGTACCCGCTGGCGCCTTGGGCAACGATTGTGACCTGCAACTACCTGCAGATCAAATGGTTGCCATAGAAGTTGACGCTGTTGAGCGCCTGTTTGGTCTGCCGCTGGTGCTGGTAAAGCTGATCTCCCTTGCAGGTCACAAGGGCATCAAAGCGCTTAGCCCAGAGCGTCAGGGCCGTATCTATATCGAATGCGCCGAAGAAGAGCTGATCTGGGCCGAAAGTGGCATGCTGATGCAGGCCGGCACCGGCGGACCAGATGGCGCGTTTAAAGAGCTTTCTCTGGCGGAGACCCGTCAAATCCTGGCCAGCGATGAGGGCCGCGCCCTGGCATTGACCGGCCTCGAAGAAAAAGAAGACGACTTCCCTGATCTGCTCAAGGACCTTCTGGCCGCGCCTAAAGTAACCCCAAAGGCAGCCTAAGCCATTACAACGGCACATGCTGAGCCACAGATTTCCTCCCCGACTCGGGCGGCCCCCTATAGGGTCGCCCCTTTTCTTGTCTATTAGGGACCGAGGACGCCTGTTGAGGTCAGCGAGGAAACGCAACACACCCCTAAGGTGTGCAATTGTAAAATCGCTCCCCCACTGCAACCGACCTATTCTTGGACATTCAAAAAATGACGCGGGAAAAACACTGCTTTCTTCTGTATTCTGCGCGCCATCCAAGCTAGGAAGCGCCAGCAGTAGCCAGGCAGCGCCCAGGCTGACAGCAACCGACAACAACGCTACAGTGAAATTGGAGCCATTCAATGTGCGGGATTTTAGGGATCGCGAGCCGACAGGACGAGGTTTTTGCGGAACTTTATGACGGGTTGCTTATGCTGCAACATCGTGGACAAGACGCCTCTGGCATTGTGACCTACACGGGTGAGTTCTTTCGGGAACGCAAAGCCAATGGTCTGGTCAAAGATGTCTTTAACGCCTCTGATGCCGAGACCCTGCGCGGTAAAGTCGGCATCGGACATGTAAGATACCCTACGGCTGGGTCGCTCAGCGCCTCCGAGGCGCAGCCATTCTTCGTTAATGCGCCCTATGGTATCTATTTGGTTCACAACGGAAATATCACCAACACAGCAGAACAACGTGATAAGGTAACGGCGAAATACAGCCGCCACCTACGGACCACGTCCGACTCGGAAATCCTGCTCAATGTTTTGGCCGACAAGATCTCTGACAGCATCAAAGTCAACGGCACGGTCGACCCGATCCGCAACCTCTTTGCTGGGGTGAAGATGACCATGGAGCGCATTCAGGGCGCCTATTCGGTGATCTGCATGGTGGCAGGTGTTGGCATGCTTGCCTTCCGCGACCCTCATGGTATCCGCCCGCTATCTGTTGCCCGCCGCGATGCCGAAGGCGAAGGGGATGACTACGCCTTTGCCTCAGAAGATGTGGCCTTTGGCATCAATGGTTTTGAAAAGCTGCGTGATGTGAACCCTGGCGAGGCGATTCTTATCGACCTTGACGGCAATATGCACAGCTTCCAGGCGGTAGAGGGTACTCTGACCCCTTGTATCTTTGAATATGTCTACCTCGCGCGCCCTGACTCGATGCTGGATGGCATCTCGGTTTATAAAACCCAGCTGCGCATGGGGCAAACCTTGGCAAAGCAGATCAAGGAAACAGATCTAGAAATCGACTGTATCATCCCAGTTCCCGATTCTGCGCGGCCCGTGGCGCTGGAAGTGGCAAAATCAATGGGCATCCGCTACCGCGAGGGCCTGGTAAAGAATCGTTATATTGGGCGTACCTTCATCATGCCCGGTCAGGCGGAACGGCAGAAATCTGTGCGCCGCAAGCTGAACGCCATTCCGCTGGAGATGAAGGGCCTGAATATCATGCTCATCGATGATTCCATCGTGCGCGGCAATACCATTCAAAAGATCGTACAAATGTGCCGCGATGCCGGCGCCAAAAAGGTCTATATCGCCAGCGCGTCGCCGCCGGTGAAATATCCCAATGTCTATGGCATCGACATGCCAACCAAGCATGAGCTGATCGCCGATGGCCGATCGACCGAAGAGATCCGTCAGGAGTTGGGCGCTGATGCGCTTATTTATCAGCGGCTTGAAGACTTGGTCTGGGCTGCGCATGAGGGCAACAAAGAGATCGACACCTTTGATTGTTCTTGCTTCAACGGCGAATATGTTACTGGCAGCGTCACCGAGGATTACCTCGACTTGCTGGAAAGCAGCGGCCGCGTGAGTAAGAAAATTGAAGATATGCCTGCCCCAGGAGAATCCTGGAACAGCATGAAACTGGCGACCTAATTCCGGGATCCAGCCTCCCCCTCTAAACGGTCTCAACACCGACCGATCTAGCGGTTGGAACGCAGGGTTTGAACTTTCCGGACAAGCAGGCTAAGAGAGCCCCAACGTCATAGGGAAAGGCGCTGATCGCGAAGATCGGCGCCTTTCCTTTGTTTTGCGACCCCGCCCGTTTGGGCCCTAGGAAAGATCCGCCACTTGGACGCTCATCTCGCCCGAATGCTGACCTCTGCGCGCCAGTGCCGCTGTTGCGGCGCGACTTTTGCGCAATTACTCAGCCTCAGTTGCGACCGACCTGATCTGTGCCCCGAGGACTTCGTGGTACAGGACAATTCCGCGATCCTTGCCCAGACTGGCGATGTACTGACCGATGATTTTTGCCGTCTTGGCGATCTGCGGTTTGTCCGCGCAGTGCTGGCAATCCCTTTGGCCGATAGCGATGGGCAAGAGTTCGTCTTGGGCACCTGGGCCAATCTAGGGGTGGAGGATTTTGATGCCTATCTCGATCTCTTGGACATGCAGGAGACCGAAAGCCTCGGCAGTCGCCCAGCCTGGCTAGCCAATGCCATCCCCCCTGACAGCGGGACGCCGGTAGCCTGCATGCTGCACATGCGCCCCGAGGGGCAATACCCCGAGTTGCAAGTCTCCGAGCCCAACCATGCGCTATCGACCCTTCAGCATGCCGGTGCCCAGCTCGAAGAGTTGTTTGAGCTGCTCCATACCTACGGACATGACCTCGCCTCTCTGGTCTATGATTCCTAGCTAAAGCTCCAGCATAGGCAAGCAAATCAAACCACAATACGAAGCGATACAACTCGCTTTCTACAGGCCAAATCCGGGTGAAATTTGTCAAGTCCACCCTGTCGCCGGGGAGGGACAACACTCCAGCAAAGTTGCTGTCTCGGCGATAGCCCGCCAGTTTCACCTCCCTGCCGCGAGGCTCCGCCTATGCCGCTCTGGGCGTTGCTGGAGATCCGGAAATTATCTCTCGCCTCTCTTGGCTGGTGCCCCTATCAGCCCCCAATCTCATTTCCCTCTGTTCTGAGCCCACCAGCTCCGCCTTGGGGTAAACCACCTCTCTTCCCACCACCGTCAGTCCAGCGGTCTGCGGCCTTTACAAAGTTGATCATGACACAATCTGCCAGCCAAACCTCCCCACATGTTGCCAAAGAAGCCACCCAGGCCAATGCCCTGCCGCCTAGGGGCCTTAACCTACTCGGGCTCTTTGGGGCCAAGAACGATCTACAAGCCATGGTGCGTCTGCCCAGTGGCCGGGTAAAAACCGTCAAAACCGGCAGCAGGCTCGCCCAGGGACGGGTGCTTGGTATTGATCCCGCTGGGTTGGTGTTGGAAAAATCTGGCCGAAGCCAGAGGTTCGAAATGCCCGGAGGCTAGGTAATTTGGCGCAACCGGTGCTCTCGCATATAAGCATCCGTGGCGCGCGCCGCATACATCCGCGGCAGGCCCTCTCCCACATATAGCGCAGCCCAATTTGCGGTAACATATGGGCTTGGACCCACGATCGAGGCTTGACCCTCTGCCTCAAGCCGATCACAAGTCGGCACATGACACAGAAAATCGCTCTTATCACCGGCGCGTCACGCGGCCTGGGGGCTGCTCTGGCCGAAGCCCTGGCGCCCACGCATCACATCGTCGCTGTTGCGCGCACCACCGGTGCGCTCGAAGAACTGGACGACCGCATCAAGGCAGTGGGTGGATCAGCCACTCTGGCGCCAATGGATATTACCCAGACGGCCGCTATGGCGACCCTGTGTCGTGGCATTCACGATCGCTGGGGCCAGCTTGATCTTTGGCTGCACAGCGCGATCCATGCTGCTCCGCTGACCCCGGCACCCTCTGTGGGGGAAAAGGACTGGAGCAAATCTATTGCGGTCAATGCCACGGCGACTTCGATCCTTATTCCTTATGTAGCGCCACTGCTGGGGCAAGCAGGCCGAGCGGTTTTCTTTGATGACCCGCGTGCGGGTGAAAAGTTCTTTGGCACCTATGGCGCCAGCAAGGCCGCACAAATGGCGCTGGCGCGCAGTTGGCAATCAGAAACCGTCAACACAGGCCCAGTGGTTAAGATCCTGGAGCCTCAGGCGATGCCCACGGCCCTGCGCGCCCGCTTCTTTCCTGGCGAAGACCGCGCTCCTCTGGCCGATATCCACACCGAGGCTGCAAGACTGCTGCCTGAGATCCTAGAATAGGCTCTTAGAAGCCTGCTCTTTCCCCCGAGCATTTTGAGCGCAGTCCCCGACAGATCCAGCCTTTGGACCGGCCCTGGGCAAAGGCTGGGCGTGGTTGTCCCGCAAGCTGGCAACAGAGCGAGACTGCAGGCAAAGCCTGCCGGGCCCAAGGGGAGAGCGGCTTTGCAAAAGCCCCGATCCGCGCGGGAGCCCCCCCCCTTCCTTGACGGTCCTTTCTAGCGGCGCGTGCTACAGAGAAGTCGCATTCCCTATTTGCCTGTTGACGGTACTTTGTCCAATTTCGCGAGCGCACCTGTGGCACAGCTACCAGAGCCACCCCCGCTTCGTTTCTCCCAATGGCTCGAAACACTTGCCCCCATATGTGCCAATGCCTATTCAGATTTAAACAGTTTCAGGGGAAATCATGCGCATTCTCATTACCAATGACGACGGCATCAGTGCACCCGGCCTTGTTGTGCTGGAACAAATTGCCCAGGAACTTGCCGGTCCAGAAGGGGAAGTCTGGACCGTGGCTCCTGCCTTTGAGCAATCCGGCGTTGGCCATTGCATCAGCTATACCCGCCCCTCCATGCTCAGCCAGCTGGGCCCCCGTCGCTATGCGGCCGAAGGCTCGCCTGCTGACTGCGTTTTGGCCGGCATCCACGTCGCCATGAAAGACCACCGCCCAGATCTGGTGCTTTCTGGCGTCAACAGAGGCAATAATTCAGCGGAAAATGCGCTCTATTCGGGCACCCTGGGCGGCGCGATGGAAGCCGCCTTGCAAGGCATCCCCGCCTTTGGGCTGTCGCAGTATTTCGGCCCTCACAACAAAGACCTGGAGGACCCGTTTGAGGCCTCCGCCCAGCATGGTGCCGCCGTGGTGCGCAAGGTCCTCGCTGCAGATCCCGCAGACCAGCAGGACTACCGGCTGTTTTACAATATCAACTTTCCCCCTGTCCCGGCTCAAGCCGTCAATGGCACCAGGGTTGTCCGCCAGGGGTTTCGTCGCGGCACGCATTTTTCTGCAGAAGAGCAGCTTTCCCCCACGGGTCGGCGCTACCTGTGGATTCGCGGCGGCGATCAGCACATTCAGACCGCACCCGACAGTGATGCCAGCGTAAACCTCAACGGCTATATCTCGGTAACGCCCATGCGCGCGGACCTCACAGCCCACGATATGCTTGAGGGATTCAAGGAAATCGAATGACCAGCCCGGATCCGGAAACAAAGATGCAGTTTCTGTTTGCCCTGCGCTCACGCGGGGTGACCGACAGCCGGGTGCTGGAGGCCATGGAGCAGATCGACCGTGGCCCCTTTGTGCGTGGTATCTTTGCCGAGCGCGCCTATGAGGATACACCGCTGCCTATTGCCTGTGGCCAAACCATCTCCCAACCCTCTGTGGTGGGGCTGATGACCCAGGCACTGCAGGTCTCGCCGCGCGACACGGTCCTGGAGGTCGGAACCGGATCTGGCTATCAGGCGGCCATTTTGGCCAAACTTGCCCGCCGGGTCTACACCATTGACCGCCATGCCCGATTGGTGCGCGAGGCCCGCATGATTTTTGACGCCCTGCAACTGCCAAATGTGACCTCTCTGGTGGGCGATGGCAGTTTTGGCCTGCCTGATCAGGCTCCCTTTGACCGGATCATTGTCACCGCCGCGGCTGAAGATCCCCCTGGTCCATTGCTGGCGCAGCTGAAGCCTGGCGGCATTATGGTGGTGCCTGTGGGGCAGTCTGATACGGTGCAAACTCTCATTCGCGTGCGCAAGAGCGAGGACGGTCTCGACTATGATGAGCTGCGCCCGGTACGCTTTGTTCCCCTGCTGGAAGGATTGGGCAAAGAAGCCTAATTTCAGGCAAAGCCGCGCCGATTGCACCGAGACCCGCAAAAAACCATTGACCTTGGCCTATGCAACAGCACAAGAGGCCTTAAGATCGGCAAAAATCCGGCGTCTAAAACCTACGACAAGGCCAAAGCGCGAAACGGCGCAAAAGGAATGAGGACAGCATGATAACAGGCAGCATGACTGGCAGCCCAACGCTTCGCTTCACAGCGCGCCGCCGAGTGGCCCTATCGACCCTTCCCTTGCTCGCTTTGCTTGCCGCATGTGATGGCCCGCTGGACTATGATCTGCGCGGCCAAATCGGCGGGTTCAACACCACCGCTGCCGCCCAGGCCGCCACAACCAACCGGCCTGCGGCAGATGCGCGGGGCTTGATCACCTATCCCTCCTATCAGGTCGCGGTGGCAGAACGCGGCGACACGGTCGCAGATGTTGCCGCCCGTATCGGTTTGCCAGTAGCCGAAATTGCCAGGTTCAACGGCATGCAAGCCGGGGATCCCCTGCGCAAGGGTGAAATTCTCGCCTTGCCCCGCCGTGCGCCGGAAAGTTTGCCAGGCACCCCAGGCTCAACTTCCCCTGGCGGCGTCGATATTGCCTCCTTGGCAGGCAGCGCGATTGATGCCTCCCCCGCAACCTCGCCAAACCCTGGCTCCGTGACAACAACTAACCTGCAACCCACCATCCCGGACACACCCGCCACCGTTCAGGCAGGCCCAGAACCTGTGCGCCATAAGGTCGTGCGGGGTGAAACGGCCTATACGATTTCCCGCCTCTATCAGGTTCCGGTGAAATCCCTGGCCGAGTGGAACGGTTTGGGCAGCGATTTTGCCATCCGAGAGGGCCAACACCTGCTGATCCCCCTTAAGGACCAGCAGCGCTCGCGCACCCCAGAAACCCTGGCAACCACTGCCCCTGGCGAAGGCAGCGCCACACCAACACCGCCAAGCGCCACCAAGCCGCTCCCAGATGAAGATTTAGCACCCGCTTCAGTTGCCTCACAAAATCTCCCCACCGTGGATGTGCCAAGTCCCAGCCGCGCCAGCGAAAGTGCGCTGGCCTATCCGGTTCAGGGCAAAATCGTCAAGACCTACGCCAAGGGGCGCAATGATGGCATCGACATCTCTGCCGCCTCCGGAGCGCCGGTCAAAGCCGCAGACTCCGGCACAGTTGCCGCCATCACCAAAGACTCGCAAAATATTCCAATTATTGTCATCCGCCATGACCCGCAATTGCTGACCATCTACGCCAATGTCGACAAGATTCTGGTTAGCAAGGGCGACCGGGTAAAGCGCGGGCAAACCATCGCTCACCTGCAAGAAACCGACGGCGCCACCCTGCATTTTGAGGTCCGCGATGGCTATGACAGCCTCGATCCGCTGCCCTACCTGAACTAGCAGGGCGGGCAGCGCGACAGCCACATCGCTGCGCTATCCCGCCAGGGACACCCCGTGCCGCCCCGCCAGATCGGTGAAAAACTGCCAGGCTACCCGCCCCGAGCGAGCACCACGCGTAGCCTGCCACTCAATCGCTTCGGCGCGCATGACATCCGCATCGACATCTACGCCGTAGGCTGTGCAATAGCCCGAAATCATTGCAAGGAACTCATCCTGATCACAGGGATGAAATCCCAACCAAAGCCCAAAGCGATCAGAGAGAGACACCTTTTCTTCTACAGCCTCAGAGGGGTTGATAGCACTGGAGCGTTCGTTTTCGATCATGTCACGTGGCATCAGGTGACGCCGGTTCGAGGTGGCAAAGAACACCACATTGTCCGGCCGCCCCTCAATGCCGCCATCCAGTACTGCTTTCAGGCTTTTGTAGTGTTGGTCATCATGACTAAACGACAGATCATCGCAAAACAGGATAAACCGATAGGGCGCCTGACGCAGATGGTTCAGCAGCCGCGCTACCGAAGGCAGGTCTTCGCGTTGCAACTCCACCAGCTTCAGATCTCTGTGATCCTGCAGTAGGGCCCCATGAATGGCCTTGACCAGGCTGGATTTCCCCATCCCCCGCGCCCCCCATAGCAGGGCATTATTTGCCGCCTCACCGCGGGCAAAACGTCGGGTATTCTGCAAAAGAGTATCGCGCGCCCGTTCAATGCCAATCAAAAGATCAAGATCAACCCGGTTTACCCGTGCCACCGGTTCCAACCGGTCCGGGGCCACATGCCAGACAAAGGCCGAAGCGGCAGCAAAGTCCGGCGTGGCCAGCGGCGCCGGAGAGATCCGCTCAAGTGCTTCAGCAATTCGGGTCAGTGTGTTTTCGTCCAATTCCGATCTCCCTCTTGTCTAGCGGGTTTGAAAGCATGTTCCCCGCGTCACGACAAGTGACTCTGCCTCCTTCCTCCAAGAGAAGTAGCAGCCTGTCCCCAAACGCGCCTGAAATTGGCAGGCTTTCATCTTTCCAAAAATATTCCGGGGGTGAGCGCCCAAGGGGCGCGAGGGGGCAGAGCCCCCTGGCTGCGCCACCCACCACTCCCTGTCAAAACAAAGGGCGCGCCAAATTCGGCACGCCCTTTGCGTTTCACAATATTTGAGTACCAGGCGGTTGCCTGCCTACTTACCCTCATCCTCGTCGAACTCAGCCATCAAGGGGTCTTCTTCCTCACCATCGTAGTAGCCTTCTGCGCGCAGTTTTTCCTCGCGCTTGGTCTCAACTCGGCGCACCAGGAAGATCGAGATTTCATAAAGACCATAGACCACCACAAACAGAATCATCTGGGTGATCACGTCCGGTGGGGTCACCAGCGCAGCCAACACCAGGATGGCGACAACTGCATATTTGCGCATTGCGCCCAATCCATCAGAGCTCACCAGGCCGGCCTTCCCCATCAGGGTCAGCAGCACTGGCAGCTGAAAGCACAGGCCAAAGGCCATGATGAACTTCAAGGTGATATCTAGGCTCTCATTTACCTTGCCAAAGAAAGTGATCTTTACCCCGTCTGTGCTGGCAGGCACCACAGCAGTTTCAACGCTCACGCCCTCAGGCGCAGATCCAGCCACACCCTCGGCAGCCTGCGACAGCAGGTTGGCAAAGATAGAGCTGACATCCGCAAAGCCCAAAAAGAATTGCATGGCCAATGGGGTTACCACCAGCTGGGCAAAGGTCGCGCCCAGCAAGAACATAAAGGGCGAGGCAATCAGAAAGGGCAAAAAGGCGCCTTTTTCCGTCTTATAGAGCCCAGGCGCCACAAAGCGCCACAGCTGGTAGCCGATCACCGGGAAGGAGAGCGCAAAGCCAAAGACCATGGAGATACGAAACAGCGTGAACAGATATTCCTGGGGCGAAGTATATTGCAGCGTCGGCGAAGGATCCCCCAGTGCTCGCAGGGTTTCCTCAATGGGCTGCACCAGGAATTGCAGGATTGGCTCGGCCACGACAAAGGCCAAAATGACCCCCACCGCAAAGGCCATCACCGACCGGATCAGGCGGGTGCGCAGCTCGGCCAGATGTTCGATCAGCGGGGCGGTTGAATCTTCAACCTGTTCGCTCTGGCTCATGTTTTGGTCTCACTTCCTTCAGACGGTGCCACTGCCGGTTCGGCACTGCTGGGCTGCTCTGGGGCGGCCTCGGCTGCTGCTTCTGCGGCCTCGGCATGGGCGAGGGCCTCAGTTGCTTCGCGGGCTTTGCGTTCTGCGGCGGCACGGGCGGTTGCAGCCTGAATTTTCTTGGCGTCTTGAGCGCGCTCGGCAGCCAGTTTCTCGGTTTCCGACCCTGGTTTGTAAGACGTCGGATCAATGGACTTGGCCATATCCTGCGCCGCCTCTTTCACCCCGTCCATAGCCGTGCCAACCGGGTTGGTCGCAGCCTTCAACCCCTTGGCCACATCCCGCACGCCACTCTCGTCAGCGGCGTCGTTCATGGCCGAGCTGAACTCGCGCGCCATGCCCTTGGCCTTGCCCACAAACCTGCCGACATTGCGAAACATCACCGGCAGGTCCTTGGGCCCGACGACAATCAGCGCAACGACGCCAATAACCAGAAGTTCGGTCAACCCAAGATCAAACATCGGCGCTTACGCCTTGTCTTTGTCAGCTTCGGGGGTCACGTCCTTGGCTTCAGCAGCTGTATCTTCTTCCAGTTCAGCTGTGCCCTCGCTGACGCCCTTTTTGAACGACGTAATGCCCTTGCCAACTTCGCCCATCAGCGAGCTGATTTTACCGCGACCAAACAGTACCAGAACCACAACAGCGATGAGCAGGATGCCTGGAAGACCAATATTGTTAAGCATGTGAATCTCTCCTTCACTTTGCCAATGCGCACTGCATCGGCTGACTAAATCTCTGACCACCGGTTCTAAGCAGCTCACCTCTGCGCGCAAAGAGCCCTAAAGGCTTTTGCCCCCGGCCCAAGAGGCAAAAACCAGTTTTTTCAGCAGTACGCAACATCAACTGACAGGTTTATGTCAGTTGCCCCTTGGTAGAGAGCCCCATCAACCAAAGGAGTTTGATATGAGACAACACGTCGCTGAAACCGTCACCTTCACCCTGAATGCAGACGTCACACCTGAGAAATTCGTCCAACTGAGCAAGGCCAGCGAGGGCTTTGTGCGCGCCAACCCCGGCTTCGTCTTTCGCCGCCTAAGCTGTGGTGAAGATGGCTCCTGGACCGATACAGTGATCTGGAAAGACATGGAAACCGCACTGCAAGTGGCAGATAGCTTTGGCAAGCAGGATTTTGCCCCGGCCCTGATGGAAGCCATTGCGCCCGACTCCGTCACAATCCGCCATGAGACCATCCTCTGGACCTTGGCGCCAAACTGATCTTGACCTGATCCTGGCAGGGGCCGCCCATCTTGACGTGGCCCCCACCTCTGCGCCAAGGGTATTCCCATGCGCCGCACTGACCGCCTCTTTGAAATTATCCAGATCCTGCGCGACGGGGAACTCCATCGCGCCCAGGATATTGCTGCGCGGCTAGAGGTCTCTACCCGCACGATCTACCGCGACATGGATACGCTGGTGGCCTCTGGGGTTCCCGTTGAGGGAGAGCGTGGTGTGGGCTATCTGGTTCGCGAACAGATCACCCTGCCGCCGCTCACCCTCACCCCCGCAGAGCTGGAGGCCCTGAACCTTGGTATGGCGATTGTGGCAGAGGCCGCAGATGCTGACCTGAAATCCGCTGCACAGTCCCTGGCGACCAAGGTCGATGCGGTTTTGCCAACAGAGGTGATTGCCGAGGCTGATGCCTGGAAATTTGCCGTCTACCCCTTTTCCGATGTGGCCCGAGGTTTTGCCCATATGCCCACCCTGCGCGCGGCAATCAAATCACGGCAAAAGCTGGCGATGCAGTACCGCCGCATTGATGGCACACGAACGGAGCGCACCATTCGCCCCCTGCATATGGAATATTGGGGGCGGGTTTGGACCCTGACCGCCTGGTGCGAGACACGTGGCGATTTCCGGGTGTTTCGCGTGGATCTTATTGAAGAGGTGGGCGCCCTGCCCGAGCTATTCCTGGACGAGCCGGGAAAGACCCTGGCAGATTATGACCCAAATCGCGACAAGAGCCAGCGCTAGGAGAGGGGCCGGGATCAGGCCGGAAAGACAAAGCAGCGGTTGCGCGGCACGGTCAGCCACATCACCCGCCCCACCTCTGGCAGGAACACCCGCGGTACCGTCACCTTGAGCACCGAGCCATCATAGTCCATCTGGAATTCCACCAGGCTCTCATGCCCCAGATAGCGCGCCCGCTTTACCACGGCGCGTGCGGGCACCCCGTCCGAGGCCGTGGGTAGAGGTCCCTTGCCTGCGCGGTCAAAATCAATCCGCACATGTTGTGGCCGAAAGACGATATCGACATCCGTGCGGTCCGCAATGCCAGGTGCCAGGAACTGACCAAAGGGCGTTTCCGCTAAGGCCCCGTTAACTTGTGACTTCAAAACGTTGATATCACTAAAAAATGCCACGGAAGCCTTATCACTGGGGCGGGTATAAACGTTGTAGGGGGCGCCCTGCTGAACAATCTTGCCACCGCGCATCAGCGCGATCTCATCCGCCATGCGCATGGCCTCTTCCGGCTCATGGGTGACCAATAAAACGGCGGTGTCTTCTTCTTTCAGCAGGGTCAGCGTCTCATCGCGAATGCCATCGCGCAGCCGGTTGTCCAGCCCCGAAAAAGGCTCATCCATCAGCATGATGCGCGGGCGTGGTGCCAGGGCCCGTGCCAGAGCGACACGCTGCTGCTCACCGCCAGACAGCTGGTGGGGATAGTCGTCAATGAACCGCGTCAGCGATACCTTTTGCAACAGTTCCTTAACCCGTGCGCGCTTCTCTTCCCTGCTGCCCTTTAGGCCAAAGGAGACATTGTCGGCAACGCTCAGATGGGGGAACAGAGCAAAGTCCTGAAACATCAGGCCAATTTCGCGCCGTTCCGGCGGCACCCGAAACACCGTGTCACAGATCAGCTTGCCATCAACATAGATCTCACCGCTGTCCTGCATTTCGACGCCGGCAATCATTCGCAGAGTGGTAGATTTACCGCATCCAGAGGGCCCCAATAGGCAGGTCACCTGCCCCGCCTGGATCTGTAAGGACACATTGTCCACCACAGGACGCCCATCAAAATAGCGGTGAATATTGCGGATCTCGAGCCGCGGTACTGGCGCGCTGGTTTGGGGAGTCTCTGTGCTCATTTGGCCTCACAGTATTTCCGACCAAAAAAATCGGTTTCAGCTGGAAATAACAACCCCACTGCTCTCGCGCAAGTCCTCAGCAGCAGCTTGTAGCAGCGCCTTCCGTGTCAAAGGCATTGAAGGGAGAGTTACCACCGCAACCTTCAAAGACACCGTAGTGATTGGAAAAACCCCCGATAAAGTCAAAATGCGGCGCAAGCCGAGTGTCCTTTAGCATCATCCAGGTATTGCCGCAGACAGCAAAGACCTTGCCGGTCTCGATTACATGGTGGTCATCCAGCTGCAAAGCGTGTGGTGCATGGGGAATTGTGCCCTTGTAGATCACCGCCTGGCCGTAGTCTTCGCAGTCAGATTCCAGTTTGGGCAGCTTGAACAAGCGATAGGTGGCCGAGAGGAATTTCAGCGGCGCGACGCGGGCTTCCAGCTTGGGATTTTCAATGGTCAGGGGGCGCGCTGTCACCATGCGCGGATCAATGAAGCCGGCCCCCTTGGCCAAAGATAGGAAATCATTCCAATAAAGCGCCCCAGACAAGCATTCCCCATAGAGCACCTCGTCGCGGGCCATAGCCTCGGGCACCCGGCGGTCAGCGTAGACATCAGAGAAATACATCTCTCCGCCCTCTTTCAGCAGATGATAGGCCCCACGCAATACCGCAGCCTTATCTGTGGCCAGGTTGATCACACAGTTGGAAACGATGATATCAAAAGAGCCGGGTTCCAGATCAAGATCCTGCAGCGTCTCGATAAACCCGTGATGGAACTCCACGTTTGACGTGTCATGGCCAAAAACTTCGGCGTGATAAGCCTGATGACGGCGGGCTACATCCAGTTGCGCGGGTGTCATATCAACGCCAACAACACGCCCCTGTGGCCCTACCATCTTGGACAGCGCATAGACATCACGCCCGGCTCCGCAGCCCAAATCCAGAATGCGGGCACCTTCTAACGCCTCCGGCGCGATCAAGCCGCAGCCGTAATAGCGCATCAAGACCTCATCATGGACCTGAGACAGCACTTCCTTAACGTGATCCGGAATGTCATCTGGGGTACAACAGGCGTTGGTCTGCAAGTCCCCGCTGCCCTGAAGCACCTCACCATAATAGTTCTGCACGGATTCATGGGACATGGGGGATTCTCCGGTATCGTGAGTATGCAACGCTGTTCCCTGAGGCAAAACCAGGAACCGTGCACCGAGCTATCTTGCCAAAGCCCAGCCGACAAGAGTGCAAAGGCACCGCTAACAAAGCTGTGAAAGCAATGTGATGGCTAGGGCGTCAGCTCAAAACGCCCCTGAGCCGCAACGCAACCATTGACCAGGATCTCGATGTCATGGGGCCCAGGATGCAGTTTGAAGGTGGTGGCGTCGCCTTTAAGGCGGTGCCGTTTGGTCAGGGTCACAGGCGCGCCTTTCAGCTGGGTCTGTTTGAGTTTGAAGACCTTCTTTGACAGCGCCCCCGACGCCCGCGGAAAGGTCACGCGGTAATCAACGATGACCGGCAAATCGCTTGGAGCGAAAAGGTCAACTTCAAAGGACAGCCAGTCGTCAATTTTAACCATTTTCGTTTTAATGTTTAGACTTACAGCGACTTCTGCATCTGGATCATAACCCAAGACACGCAGCGCTCGGGGATGGCCTGATTTCACTAAACCACGGCAGGCATGGGCCGTCATCCAGCTGAGTTCTTTTTCCTTCTGTTGCCCCTCGCTGCGCCAGCTCTCTAGCAGGTCCAGGACCAGATCCGGGTCTTTCTTGGTGATGTCATTCAGGTGATTGGCCACTGATCGCGTTACATAGCGGGTCGGATCGGTGTGCAGCTGCCCCAACAGTGGCAGTGGCGTGCCCAGCTCCAATGAAACAGCCTGGCCCCAGGGCAAACGCGGCCGCGTACCTTCACTGACGAGCCGACGGACATGATAGCTGGGGTGGCTCACCCAGTCCTGCATACAGGCGAGGGTTCGCTCGGGATGTTGGTTCAAAAACGGGCGGATCGCCCATTCCATGGAAAACCTCTGCGTCACCTCCCCCAGCAAATCCAGTGCCAGTTCTGGGTCACTGTTGAGGCCGCGCGCCACGATAAGCTCCCCTAGAGGGGCAAAAATGAAATCCCCAAAGTCATCATCCGATTTAGTCGGGTCCAACGGCGGCGGGAGGGCAGCCAAGATCTGTGGCGCCACCTCAGATAGCGGCCCCGGCAAGTGCTGTCCCAGCACCTCGGCAATCCAATTTATGCGCGCCTTCAGCTCCAACGGCAGCAACCCGGCCATGACCTCTGCTTCAAAGCGCCCCGCATCAAAACCCGGAACGGCCTGAGCAAAAAGACCCGCCAAATAGCGGGTCTTCTCTTGGTTGAACAATTGGTCTTTGAGGGAAAACCCAGAGGCCATGAAAACACTCCAAAATGTTCCATATTGTAAAAAACTAGAGGGTAGCGTTGGTCGCGCCACCATCCAAAAGGATGTTTTGTCCAACTATAAAACCCGCATGTTGCGAGCAAAGGAAGGCACAGGTGGCGCCAAATTCGGCCCGTGTCCCGTAACGACCTGCTGGAATGGTCGCGGCTCTCTGCGCCTTGGCCTCTTCCATTGTGATCCCTTGCTGGCTGCTAACGCCTGTATCCAAAGACACAGCGCGATCCGTGGCATGAATGCCCGGTAACAGGTTGTTAATGCAGACACCGCTGCCCGCAACCTGGCGCGACGTTCCAGCCACATAGCCGGTCAAACCCGCCCGTGCAGAATTTGATAGGCCTAGAACCGCAATAGGCGCTTTTACAGATTGCGAGGTGATATTGACCACACGGCCCCAGCCTCGGTCCATCATCCCAGGCACCAGGGCCTTCATCAACGCAATTGGGGCCAGCATATTGGCGTCGAGAGCTTTGATGAAATCCTCGCGCTCCCAATCCGACCACATTCCCGGTGGGGGGCCACCAGCGTTATTGATCAAAATGTCGATATCAATAGCTGACGCCAGAAGTTTTTCCTGGCCCTCGGCAGTTGTGACATCCGCCACCACGGTCTCGACCTCGACACCATAGGCTTCGCGGATCGATTGCGCCGCCTGCAGCAGCGCCTCTTCTCCGCGTGCGTTCATCACCAGGTTTACGCCAGCTTCCGCCAGGGCCTCAGCGCAGCCGAGGCCAAGGCCTTTGCTGCTGGCACAGACCAATGCTCGTTTTCCCGCGATTCCTAGATCCATTCCATACCTCCAATGGGTTCATCTCATGATTTGGTCCAGAGTGCACCGCGCCTGCGCCAATGGCCAGCCCAGAAACACAGCTCTGGTAAGAGCCTATCGCCATCGACCTGCCAGCGCGAAAACTGCGCGGCATCTGGATCTTGTCCGGGCAGGGTCACAGCATTAACCTCTTGTCAGGGATTCTTCCCGTAATTGTCGGTATCGTGCCATAATTCGGTGCTACACCTGACCCAAGGAAACCACGACAATCACGCGATTCCACCCCATCCATCTGACCCGCCAGGAGGGCTCCAGTGTCCACACCAGACCACGCCGTTCAATCAATTCCGGCCTATCCTGCTGATCAGTTTCAGGTGGAGATCGGGGCCAATATGGGGGATAGCCTGAGCGTGCTGGACGAGCTGATGTTGGATGACATCTACCAGCTCTCCCCCGGAGCAGAGCCCAAGCGGCTGGCCCTTGCCAGCAGCGCAGATGGAAGTGTCTACGTCGCGCAGGGAACCGAGCTCGGGTCGGTTGGTGCGCAGCTACATCTAGACTGTGCCCTGACCTTGATGCCGCACTCTGGCGACAATATCGAAGCCCTGGTCATGGTGGAAGTGGACCACGACGGGCTGATCGCTGCCATATACTTGCTGCCCTTAGCGCCGATGCAGGCGCAACACAGCTATACTCTGGTACGCGCCGAGCAAGACAGCGCGCGGCGCAAACTGGCGCAGATGGCCTGTGTCTCCTTTACGCGCGGCACCCGGATCACTATGGCGACGGGCGCGCAAAAACCGATCGAGGATCTGAAACCTGGCGATCGGGTGCTGACCCGCGATGAGGGCGTGCAAGAGCTGCGCTGGATTGGTCAGACCACCTCACGCGCGGTGGGGCGCATGGCGCCGGTCCTGATCCGGGCCGGGGTGTTGAACAATGCCGCCGATCTCTTGGTCAGTCCTGATCACCGTCTCATGGTCTATCAGCGGCACGATGAGCTGGGCACCGGCAGCCCAGAATTGCTGGTGCGGGCGCGGGATCTGGTCAATGGCAGCGGCGTGGTGGTTCAGGATGGCGGCTTTGTCGACTATTTCCAGCTTCTGTTTGACCGGCATCACATTGTCTATGCCGAAGGTATTGCTGCTGAGAGCCTGTTCTTGGATTCCATGACCCAACCGGCTCTGCCAGATGAGATTCTGGCCCGTATTTCTCCGACACTAGAGACAGGTCAACGGCGCGACGCCCATGGTATCGAGGTGCAAAAATCTCTGCTCGACCGTCCCGATGCCGTGAACCTGCTCAAACGCGCCTCGCTGCGTTAGCGGGATATAAAAAGTTGTCCTGCAAGCCTAAAGTGGTCCATGGCCAAGGCTGCGCCTAACTGGCCTCAACATTATGATCCACTAAACCTGCTTGAAATTGACCTTAGGGCAGTTGAGTAAAAGTTTCACAACCCAAGCTGTGAAAAGGTACTGGAGTTTAAGCCCTAGTCACTAATCGCCCCTACTATGACGATGAGCGGACTTGGGGTGTTGACGATGAAAGTTGCGCAGTTACTGCAAACAAAGAAATCTACCGACGTTAAGGGAATTGATCCGAACGCGACGCTTAGACAAGCGGCGCAGGTTCTGCTCGAGAACAAACTTGGCGCTTTGGTCGTGACCAACGAATCCAACAGCTTGGTTGGCATCGTTTCTGAGAGGGACCTTTTGTCAGTTGTCGCCAGTCGTGACCCTAAGGCGGCAGATGCCTTAGTCTCTGAGGTCATGACACGCTCTGTCATTTGTTGCGGCCCCGACGATGAGGTCGCCTACCTACTCCATCTTATGAACGAAAATGCCATCCGCCACATTCCTGTGCTTCAGCAAGAAGAACTTGTTGGCATCTTGAGCATACGAGAGCTCACCAAAGCCTATGAACTTCTTCAGATCGAGGCAAATACCGACCCGCTCACACGGGTTTCCAACCGAAGACCTTTCCTGAAAACTCTCGAAGCGCAGTTTGAGCAAGCCCGGCAGCGCAGGATGCCAATGTCCGTCGCCATGCTGGATGTGGACCACTTCAAACGTATCAACGACACATATGGCCACGATGCCGGGGACAAGACCCTGCAAGCGCTCTCAAGACTGCTCATTAGCGAATTTCGTTCAATCGACCTCGTCGGAAGACTGGGCGGGGAGGAATTTGCTCTGGTCTTTCCAGACACGGACCTGGTCGGCGCCTATTCTGCATGTGAGCGCTTGCGCGCCATGGTCCAGTCTAAGGAGATATTGGCTGATAAGCACAAAATTCGCTTAACCGTCAGCATTGGGCTTACTGAGATTGCAGAGCATATCAGTGCAGCTCCGCTCTTGTTGAAACGCGCTGACGCCTTGCTTTACGTAGCTAAGAACTCAGGCCGCAACCAAGTGATGGCAGAGGGCGGGGAAATCTGCCTGACAACGGGAAAGCACGGCTGGCCGGAGCCACTATCCCGGTGACCGCCGCAGCAGCGGCAGCAATGCCAAGGGGTGGTCGGAAGCCTTAGCCATTACGCAGCTGAGCGCCCACTCGTTTTCCTTGCCTCCCAATCCGTTTCTGGCTAGAGGCAATGCCATGTTGGATACCGCTGCAAACCGCCCAGACCTGCCGCCCGAAATCGCGCGGCGCCGCACCTTTGCGATCATCTCGCACCCGGATGCGGGCAAAACCACGCTGACTGAAAAGTTCCTGCTTTATGGTGGTGCGATTCAGATGGCCGGTCAGGTGCGTGCAAAGGGCGAGGCCCGCCGGACGCGCTCAGACTTTATGCAGATGGAAAAGGACCGGGGCATTTCGGTTTCTGCCTCGGCCATGTCCTTTGATTTTGATGGCTATCGCTTCAATCTCGTGGATACTCCCGGCCACTCGGACTTTTCCGAAGATACCTACCGGACGCTGACGGCGGTGGATGCGGCTGTGATGGTGATTGATGGCGCCAAAGGCGTTGAGAGCCAGACGCAAAAGCTGTTTGAAGTCTGCCGCTTGCGGGATCTGCCGATTCTCACCTTCTGTAACAAGATGGACCGCGAAAGCCGCGATACTTTTGAGATCATTGATGAGATCCAGGAAAACCTGGCAATTGACGTGACCCCAGCGGCCTGGCCAATTGGCGTGGGGCGCGATTTTATCGGCTGCTACGACATGCTGCGCGACCGGCTGGAACTGATGGATCGCGCCGACCGCAACAAGGTGGCCGAAAGCATCGCCATCGAAGGCCTGGACGATCCAAAGCTGGCAGAACACGTGCCCGCCCATCTTCTGGACAAGCTGCTGGAAGAGGTCGAGATGGCCCGCGCGCTTTTGCCCGCGTTGGACCCGCAGGCCGTTCTTGAAGGCCACATGACCCCGATTTGGTTTGGCTCGGCAATTAATTCCTTTGGTGTCAAAGAACTGATGGATGGCATCGGCGCCTATGGCCCAGAACCGCAGGTGCAAAAGGCGCAGCCGCGCGAAATCGCCCCGGAAGAAAAGAAGGTCGCCGGGTTTGTTTTTAAGGTGCAGGCCAATATGGATCCTAAGCACCGCGACCGGGTGGCCTTTGTGCGCATGGCAAGCGGCCATTTCAAACGCGGCATGAAACTGACCCATGTGCGCACCAAAAAGCCAATGGCGATCTCCAATCCGGTGCTGTTTCTGGCCTCGGACCGGGAACTGGCCGAAGAGGCCTGGGCCGGTGATATCATCGGCATTCCGAACCATGGCCAGCTGCGTATCGGAGACACCCTGACCGAGGGCGAGCCCCTGCGCGTTTCTGGCATCCCCTCCTTTGCGCCTGAACTGTTGCAGGGCGTGCGCGCGGGCGACCCTATGAAGGCCAAGCACCTGGAAAAGGCGCTGATGCAATTTGCCGAGGAAGGCGCTGCCAAGGTCTTTAAGCCCTCAATTGGCTCTGGCTTTATCGTGGGCGTTGTCGGGGCGCTGCAGTTTGAGGTGCTCGCCAGCCGGATTGAGTTGGAATACGGTCTGCCAGTGCGGTTTGACAACTCGCAGTTCACCTCCGCTCGCTGGGTCAGCGGCGACAAACACGCGGTTGATAAATTTGTCGAAACCAACAAACAGCACATCGCCTACGACCATGACGGGGATATTGTTTATCTCACCCGATTGCAGTGGGATATTGACCGGGTTGAGCGCGACTACCCGGAGCTAAAGCTGACAGCCACAAAAGAAATGATGGTCTGATCCCACCGTTCGCTAAGAGGGGGTGTTCATCATCCCCTCCCCTAATAGGGCGCACTTCGCCTACACCCTTGCGATACCGGGATTTTCTCGGTTAACTTGCACCAAGAAACCTTGGTGTGCGCGGTGATATAAGTATGGAATTTGACAGCGAGTTATATCCCGGAGGGTTCTTTGGCCTGATGAAGCGGCTAGAGAAAAGGGAACGCCCGTTTCTAAACCCTGAACAGTGCCTTCCAGAGGCTGATGTGGATTTCGCCACTCTTTGGCAGCAACAGATCCCCGAAGATATCACCGACCCGGACGTAACATTTCGGTATGACCCACAGCACAAGTTGGGCCAGCTACGGTATCAATTGCGTGGCAAGCCCGAGATCTTTGCCCTCCACGCCTTTTTGATTGCAATTCTGCGGCGCAGTCCGACCTCAGAACTTGCCCGCCAGCTTTTCCTGCGCCTCTGGAGAGAAGATGGGGCGAAATTGGCCAAGGAACTTAACCACCGCTGGCTGATCTCTGCCGCCACCACCTTTGCCGACCACGGGGCCACAATCGATCAGCGTCTGGGGGGGCAGGGCCTGGCCTTGCTCTTTGATCTCATCAAGCTTCACGACAGCGAACGCCGCTTATCAGGTCGCCTCAATAGCCAGGGGTTTCCGCGCCTCAAGGATCGACCTAGGGACGATCTTGCTTTTGATCTAGAGGGCTATTCCTTGCGCAGCGGCGATATGGACAAGAATCTCCTGGCCCGTCTGTGGCGGCACGGGGAAAACGATCAGGTTATCGCCCCGCTCTGCCAGCGAATGCTTGGCGATCTGCTGCGGGAGCCGCGCACGGTCTTTGCCCGCATTCAACGCTACAAAAAACGTCCCTCCCCCTGATGATAACACCATCCGACAAATGGGGACTTGTCAGCACCATCAAAGCCCCTGCGACGCAGATCTTGAACTTTGCCGCCTATCACTTGGAAGCCGGGGCACACCGCCTGTTTATCTACCTGGATAGCCCCTGTCCCGAGGCGCGCAGCTTTCTGAAAGATCATCCCAAAATACGCGTCATAGATTGTGATGACGCCTATTGGAGCAAGCCGGGGCGTTCGGGGCGCCCAGTGAAACATCAGGTGCGCCAATCCCGCAACGCCACCCGCTGCTACCGCCGTCAATGTAAGGACCTTGAGTGGCTGGCCCATATCGACGTGGATGAATTTCTCTGGTCCCCCTCCCCCATCGCACAACATTTGGCGCTGCTTGGCCCCCAGATCATCTGCGCGCGCAGCCGCCCGTTAGAAGCCATCGCTGACGCGCCAGACCTGTTCAAAGCCTATCTCCCACCTGGCCCAAGCCAAGACGCAGTGCTGAACTCGCTGTACCCACGTTTCGCGGATCAGTCTCGTGGGGGGTTTCTCAGCCATGTTCAGGGCAAGCTCTTTGTCCGCACCGGGCAAGACGACGCCTCTTTTCGCATTCACAACTTCTTCCAAGGTGAGATTGAAAACCCCGCAGCCACAGAGCTGAAAGATGTGGATCTGTGCCACTATCATGCTTGCAACTGGGAGGATTGGCTGGCGCACTATCGCTACAGGCTGCAGCAAGGCTCTTATCGGGCAGAATTGGCCCCGCAACGACGAGGGGACCGCAACAGCCCGAACCTGCACAGCTTTCTGAAAGATCTCGAGCACAATGAAGGCGAGACAGGACTACGCGCCTTTTATGACGAGTTGAACCTAGCGGACTCGCGGCAACAAGCAGAGGTCGAAAAGGCAGGCCTTTTGCGCAGACGGTCACTAGCGCTCAACTCTAAGAGAAAGAAACATTTTCCTGGTTTCGACTAAACTGGTGCCTGTAGGGACACAATGGCCAGCAATCTCCTGCAAAATACGCCAATAATTGACCGTCGAGCCAGATTTTGTTATGTCCCGCGAAAAGCTGGACGCTGTCACACCGCAGTCCCTTGCGGATCCAGCTTAGTCAAACACGCGCGGGCCAAGTCAGTGTCCGCAAAAACGGACGCATATGACAAAATTTACCGATCTAAACCTGAATGCAAAGGTCCTCAAAGCTATTGCTGAGGCCGGCTATGAATCCCCAACACCTATTCAGGCAGGCGCCATTCCGCCCGCACTTGAGGGTCGCGATGTTTTGGGAATTGCCCAAACCGGCACCGGGAAAACGGCCTCCTTCACCCTGCCGATGATCACCTTGCTGGCCCGTGGCCGCGCCCGCGCCCGCATGCCACGCAGCCTGGTTCTGTGCCCCACCCGCGAACTGGCCGCGCAGGTCGCAGAGAATTTTGACACTTATACCAAGCACTTGAAGCTCACCAAAGCCCTGCTTATCGGCGGCGTGAGCTTTAAAGAACAAGACCAGCTGATCGACAAAGGCGTCGATGTTCTGATTGCCACCCCTGGCCGTCTTCTCGACCATTTTGAACGTGGTAAGCTGCTGCTGACGGGTGTTCAGATCATGGTGGTGGATGAGGCCGACCGGATGCTCGACATGGGCTTTATCCCAGATATCGAGCGGATCTTTTCGCTTACGCCCTTCACGCGCCAGACCCTGTTTTTCTCTGCCACGATGGCACCTGAGATCGAGCGCATCACCAACACCTTCCTGTCTGCACCCGAGCGAATCGAAGTTGCCCGTCAGGCCAGCGCCTCTGAGACCATCGAACAGCATGTCGTTCTTTTTAAAGCCTCGCGCAAAGATCGTGAAGCCAGCGAGAAACGCACCGCCCTGCGCGCTTTGATCAACGCCGAAGGCGAGAAGCTGACCAATGGCATTATCTTCTGCAACCGGAAGTCCGATGTGGATATCGTCGCCAAGTCGTTGAAGAAATACGGCTTTGACGCGGCCCCTATCCATGGTGATCTGGACCAAAGCCAGCGGACCAAAACCCTAGATGGCTTCCGCGAGGGCAAGCTGCGTATTTTGGTGGCCTCTGATGTGGCTGCCCGTGGATTGGATGTGCCTAGCGTCAGCCATGTGTTCAACTTTGACGTCCCAGGCCACCCCGAGGACTACGTGCACCGGATCGGCCGTACTGGACGTGCGGGTCGTGAAGGCAAGGCAATCACCATCTGCTCTGGCCGGGATGAAAAGGCGCTTGCCGCTGTTGAGAGCCTTTTGCAAAAGGAAATCAACCGGCTGGAGAACCCGGTGAAGAAAGCGGAGCCCGCCAAGCGCAGCACCGCCAAGAAAATTTCCGACACGGATGGCAAACCTGCCACTGGCTCCGAGACGGAATCGGGACGCAAATCCTCCCGTAGCAAGGCCTCGGCAAAGGCAGCTGAACCAGAATCCGTTGTCACTGAGACAGAGGTCGCCGAGGTCAGCACGCCTGAGAACAAACAGACTGACAAACCCAAATCCGCTTCGCGTAAGGCGGATAGTTCCAAATCCGAAGGGCGCTCGCGCTCCAACAAAGGATCGAGCAAAAGGTCAGAAGACGATGCCCCACAGCCCGCTTCTGGGGCCAAAGGGAACCGCGGACGTGGCGGCAAACAAGGCGGGCGGCGCGATGATCGCGTCGTTGTCGGCATGGGAGACCATATGCCCAGCTTTATCGCCCTCTCTTTTGATGAGCGCCGCGCAGGTTAAATCGGTCCAACAGTCACAGTAAAACAACGGCCGTCCCTCCTGGGGCGGCCGTTTTCCTTTGGAAGGCTTGCACAGGCGGCATGACGGCATTGTCACTTTGAGCAATGTAATTGGCCGCAAACCTCTCTACATGAGCGTGATCCGAACAACGCCAGAGACCGAGAGTATCATGACCCAGTATCAGCCAGTCATCCTTTCCGCCGCAGAAATCCAAGACATCGAGGCGCGCGCTCATGCAATGCGCGCACAGGCCATGGCGGATGCCCTTCGCGCTCTTGGTCGTGGCACTAGCAATCTGGCTCACAGGCTGTCAGCCCGGTTTTTCCGTCCGCGCACAGCATAAACGCCAAGCCTTAAGCCCATAGAACTGCCCCCGTGACTTTTTCTGTCACCACTCACGAAAAACGCCTCGGCAGATCCTGCCGAGGCGTTTTTTTGTCATCACGCTGCGGGCTTAGCGCATCCGGCTGATCACCACGGTGACTTCGGGTTTTTTGCCAATCTCATTCTGGCAGGATTGACGGGCGATCCGGCGCAGCTCGCCTTCCAGCTTGTCATCGTCTTTCAACGTCTTGGCACCAGCGCGCATCAGGAACTGGTTAAGATCCTCTTCCAGCACCTCAGTCAGCGCTGCATTGGACGACCCATTGTCTGTCAGCCCCTTGATGTCACACCAAGGCTCTCCCAGGGGTTCGTCTTCTTCATCTAGGATCAGCGTGACAACCAGATGGCCGTTTAGCGCCATGCGGATACGATCCCGAATGACCCCATCCATAGCGCCAATCTTGATCGAGCCATCCAGATAGGTGCGACCGGTGTCGATATACTCCAGCACCGAGGGACGATTGCCAGACAGATTCAGCATCATGCCGTTAACGGCCACGATGCTGGGAATGCCCTTAGCCTCGCCCAGGCGGGCGTGCTGACGCAGGTGGCGATGTTCACCGTGCATGGGCACCAGCATCGCCGGCTGCAGCAATGTGTGCAGCGCTTCCAAATCAGGGCCATTGGCGTGGCCGGATACGTGGTAAAGCCCTGAACTGTCATCCACCACATCCACACCACGTTCCGAGAACTGGTTGATGATGCGGATCACGCCGCGCTCATTTCCAGGAATGGTCTTGGACGAGAACAGGAACAGATCGCCCTCTTTCAGCTCCAGACCGCGATACTTGCCGCGTGCCATCTGGGCGGAGGCCGCGCGACGTTCGCCCTGGCTGCCGGTTGTGATCAGCATCAGGTTGTTGCGCGGCATGTCCTTGGCTTCTTCGGGTGAATAGACCGTTGGGAAATCTTTTAGCACGCCGGTTTCTTTAGCGGCCTCAACCATGCGCAACATGGCGCGCCCCAAGAGCACAACAGAGCGCCCCGCCCGGGTGCCGGCATCCGCCAAGGTCTTTACCCGGGCCACGTTGGAGGCAAAGGTGGTTGCTGCCACCATGCCACCAGCCTCGCTGATCAGACGGGCGATCTCGTCTGGCAGTTCAGATTCCGAGCGGCCAGGTGTTTTGGAAAACACATTGGTCGAATCGCAGATCAGCGCCTTGATACCTGGCTTGGCAATCTCGGCCCACATCTCGGGGTCAAAAGCCTCGCCCACCAGCGGTGTGCGGTCGAGTTTAAAGTCACCAGTATGCACCACACGGCCATCGGGGCTGTCTATCACTAGACCCGCGCTTTCTGGGATCGAATGGGCCATCGGCGCAAAGCCGACGCTAAAGGGGCCGAGTTTGGTCACTTCGGGCCAAGCGCCAACGGTTTTCACCACTAGCGGATCATGGCCGCGCTCTTCCATCTTGCGTCGCGCCAGATTGGCGGTGAACGCCCGGGCATAGACCGGCACGTTCAGTTGGCTGTAGAGATGCGATACCGCCCCGATATGGTCCTCGTGACCATGGGTGATAAAGATCGCTTCCAGCTGGTCCACGCGCTCGCGCAGCCAGGAAATGTCGGGCATGATCAGATCAACACCGGGGGTGCTGTCCATATCCGGGAAAGCCACGCCCAGATCCACCAGGATCAGGCGCT
>CAJXIL010000026.1 GCA_913054455.1 uncultured Roseobacter sp. | reverse complement strand
TTTTTCCTCCCTAAAAGTCTGTAAGGCCAGCTACGCTCTCTCGCATCTGACTGGCTTTTAGCTTTCATATCGATGCGGCAGTTGTCAAACTAAATATTTAGTTTAAGCTCAACATATTGAAATTAAAATATTATTTCTGTCTAATTTTTGAACCCCGTGTCCCGTTTCGACTCAGGTCTGGGTCAGTTTGACGGTTTGCCCTGGGGAGCGGGCGGTGGCGGTGGCCAATTTGTTCTCTGCGGCATCGCCGGGGATACGCGACCGTTTTTGCTCAAACGGAACAGGGATTTACGGACTTGGCACATAGGGCTGATCATGTAAAAAGGGCGAGAACAGGCCGTTCGCTATGGTGGCAAACGTTGGGGGCCCCGTTCCGCTAAGCGCCCATTCGACAGATACAAATATAAGCCCCTCCGCCGAGGGGTTTGACAAGTGGAGCGCGCGGTTAGAGCTGTGTTTGCAGGCCAAGGGATAAGACGATGGATGTGTTGAAGTTAATCGAAAAAGGGGCCAAAAAACTTGTCCCCAAGTCTTTGCGAAAATATTTCCGCGCCTCGCGTTACGAGTTGAAAATGCAGCAACTTGCTCCGGTTGATCTCATCGTCCATGTCGGTGCACATTGGGCTGAGGATGCTGATGTTTACGAGCAATACGGAGCAGAGACGGTTCTCTGGGTCGAGGCAGATCCAACGACCTACAGCAAGCTTTGTGATGTGCTCGCTAAACGCAAAAGCAACACCCGCCATTTGACGGAATGCGCTTTGGTTTCTGCTGCGGGTGGGCAGGAGTTAGAGTTTCATCGGTTCAACAATGACGGCGCGTCTTCGTCGGTCTATCCAGCCACCGAGACGTATAAAGCGCGCTTTCCAAATAGCCGCGAAACAGGGGAAGTTATGGCGATGCAGACGCGTTCGCTCCCCGATATTCTTGCCGCGCACGGGGTGGATCTCACACAAGCGCGCCGTGCCATGCTGGTCTTGGATGTTCAAGGGCACGAATTTTCTGTCTTGCAAGGGTTGGACGAAATCCTGCAGCAGTTCCACCTGTGCAAATGTGAAGTCAGCCGCGTTCCCATGTATGAGGGGGGGGCGCAGTTCTCACAGCTGGATCCGCATTTCCGCGATCATGGTTTCAAACTGATATCGCATTGGTATGCGTTGGTTCCGCGTCATGGAGACGTTTTGTATCAGCGCATGTGAGCCGGTATGCATGCCTTTCCACCGGATCGGGCAGCGATTTTTTCTTGTCGCTCCGAATCGCAGCTAAAGCGATGACGTGGGACATCTGGCTAAGGTGGCATAGCGGCGCGCCAATAAAATAGCCATCGCCCAGAGCAGCAAAGCGGGGTAAGAGAGCCCCATGAGCGATACAGATACATTTGAGATTTTCCTGACCGCAGCCCCCGGACTGGAAACGGCGCTGCTGGCTGAGGCCCGCGAGGCGGGGTTTGCTGCGGCCAAATCGGTGCCTGGTGGCGTCACCGTCCAAGGGGATTGGCGTGAGGTCTGGCGCGCTAACCTGTGTCTGCGCGGCGCCGCGCGGGTGTTGGCACGTATTGGAGAGTTCCGCGCCTTTCACCTCGCCCAGTTAGACAAGCGCGCGCGCAAGTTTCCCTGGGGTGAGGTACTGCGCAAGGACGTTCCAATCAAGGTAGAGGTCACCACCAACAAGAAATCCAAGATTTACCACGCCGGAGCTGCCACGCAACGGGTGGAAAAAGCGCTGGTGGAGAGCTTTGGCGCGACGGTGTCAAAAGAGGCGGCGCTGACGCTGAAACTTCGGATAGACGACAATATGTGCCAGTTCAGCGTCGACACTTCCGGCGAAGGTCTGCACAAGCGTGGCCACAAATCTGCCGTTGGTAAGGCGCCGATGCGCGAAAACCTGGCGGCCCTGTTCTTGCGCGACTGTGGTTATGACGGGGCGGAGCCGGTGGTGGACCCTATGTGCGGCTCTGGCACCTTTGTGATTGAGGCCGCTGAAATTGCCTTGGGGCTGGTGCCGGGACGTAGCCGCAGCTTTGCCTTTGAGCAGATGGCGAGTTTTGATGCTGATGCCTATGCGGCACTGAAGGCAGAGCTCACCCCGCAGCAGGTCGATATCACGGCATTGCAGTTCTACGGCTCTGACCGCAACGCTGGCGCGGTTGAGATGGCCACAGCTAACGCAGAACGCGCGGGGGTGGCCGATTATACAGAGTTCAGCCATCACGCGGTCAGTGATCTGACGCCACCGGAGGGCGCGAAGCCGGGTTTGGTGATCGTCAACCCACCCTACGGGGCGCGGATCGGCAATAAGAAACTGCTCTTTGCCCTATACGGTGCGCTGGGCAAGACCTTAATGGAGCGTTTTTCTGGCTGGCGGGTTGGCATTGTCACCAGCGAAACCGGGCTGGCCAAGGCCACGGGATTGCCGCTGCTGCCACTGGGGGCGCCGGTGGCTCATGGCGGTCTGAAAATCCGCCTGTTCAAGACCAATCCTCTGAGCTGACCGGGCGGTTTTTGCTTAAGGAACGCAACGGCTTCTGAAACTGTGACGTGGGGGTTTTCTTTACCCGTAGCCCTGGCACCGGGCAGATTGCCGGATGCTGGGCCAGAGGACAGACTGCGCAGTACAGACCGAGTAACAGGGGACAGGACAGCCATGACAACACAACCCACACAGGGGCATGATGGCCCTTACCCAACACCTATCGTGGTTACAGACAGATCAGTTCTGCCAGAGTGGATCGACTACAATGGCCATATGAACGTGGCCTATTATGGTCTGGCCTTCGATAATGCGATTGATCAGATGTTTGATGACCACATAGGTAATGGCGAGGCCTATGTGCGCGCCGCTGCCCAGGGTATGTTTGTATTGCAGTCGAATATGCAGTTCCTGCAGGAACTGCGGCTGGGGCAGGTCTTCTCGGTTAGTTTTCAGCTCATTGATCACGATACAAAGCGGCTGCATTTTTGGTCAGAAATTCTGTTGGACGGTCAGGTCTGCGCTACCCAGGAGGTCCTGGCGATGCATGTTGACCTGACCACCAAACGTTCGGCTGTGTTTCCCGACTGGTTGCAGACGCGTTTGGCGCGGTTGCAGGCGGATCACGCCACGCTCGCGCGTCCCAAACGGCTGGGGGCCAAGCTCGGCATTCGCCGGGGCTGAGCGCCCTCTTGATTTCGCACAATAGCAAAGGGGGCGCAGTGATGCGCCCCCTTTGTCAGTGATATGGTCCTGTTAGGCGCTAAACTAGCTAAACTAGGCAGTCGGCTTCCACTGCTTCGTCCTCTTCACAGTCCTCAGTGGGATCTTCGACGGGCTGGTTCATCAGCGCCATGATCGCCTCGGTGCCTGGAGTTTCGTCCTCTTCACCGGTGTCAGATGCGCCCGTTGGGGCGGTATTGGCTGCGTACCAGGCATCCAGCCCTGCGTCGGACACACCGCCATTGGCATAGCTGCTGCTGTCCGAGGCCGCCGCCGCCGGGTCGTAGCCGCCGTTCAGCACTTCTTGGCCGCCCTCTGGGGTGGTGACAACCAGGGACATTGAGCTGAGGTCGATGTCATCCAGCGTCAGCCCGTCATCGGACCAAAGGGTGAAATTGGCCGAGTTGACCTCACCGTCTGTACTGTCGTTTACGCGCCCGAATTGCACCATGCCGTCAAAGTTTTCAGGAACCGTAGTGCCTGTATCCAGCGCGTTGACGGAATTGGCCTCTGCGGCCTGTCCTGTCACTGGCAAACCATTCACGGATGGGTGGAAGTTCAGACCATCCACCGTGGCATCGTCGCTCATGTTGAAGAAGATACCGTCGATATCGGCCACTTCACCGTCATAAGAGGTTGGCTGCAGATTGATAAAGAGCTGGCCTTGCGGTGTTTGGGTCACTTCGACGGTGACACTTGGGTCGCCATTGCCGCCAATTTCAAAGCTGAGGGTGGTTTTGTCATCGCCACCCGTGTCGCCACCGCCGGTGTCCCCAGTTCCACCTGAGCCTGCACCACCTGTTGTGCCGCCAGTTCCTGTTCCACCGGTGCCAGTGCCACCTGTGCCGGATCCACCCGTTCCAGAACCACCCGTTCCAGAGCCACCAGTGCCAGAGCCGTTCTCGTCTTCGTCGCGATCCTGCCACCACTTCTTTTTGCCCCAACGACCATGGCCGCCGCGTCCGCCGCCGGATCCACAGCCCTCTTTACCAGAGCCACCAGTTCCGGAGCCGCCTGTGCCCGAACCAGCTGTGCCGCTGCCGTTGTTTTCATCGTCGTCGCGGTGGTTCCACCACTTACTCTTGCCGCCGTGATCCCGTCCGCCATGGCTTCCGCCGGTTCCAGAACCGCCTGTGCCTGACCCATGCTCGTCTTCGTCCCGCTGCCAGTGCTTGTGGCTGCCGCGGCCACCGAAGTGGTTCGAAAGCTTGTCGCTATACCAGCGATCAAAGCCGCTATCGCGCACGCCACCGTCGTGGTAGCTGTTGCTTTGGCAAGCGCCTTTGCCGCCCCATGCCGAGCGTCCACCGCCCCAACCAGAAAAATGTCCCCAGCTCATACTAAACACCTCTTAAAAATGTCCTCCGCGGCCGCAGTGGAACTCACGCGGCAAACGCACCTGGGCAAATTAAGGTGGTGGTGCATTTGAGCAAAATTTTTGCCGTATTTTGGACAAATTTGATTTATTTCACCTGTATTTCAGAAACAAATCCTGGCTGGGGCATTGGACTGTTCTTGTCTTTGCTACGAAGGCCATTCCCGACTCACTCCGACGCAGTCGGCTGAGCGCATATGGAACCCTCTGTGCCATGACACGTCCCAGAAGGGGGCGCTATGTTTCCTGAAAATTGCCATCTTTTACACCTAAGGTGTTACCAGAGATGCTCGGTGCGCAGGCCGCCCTGGGCCAGGGAGAGGGTGACCCGATGGCGGATGGAAGCTTTGATCAGCGCGCGGCCTATATTGTCGCAAAGGCACAAGAGACCCTGGGTGAAGTCCCGGACCAGATCACCACGCCTGGCGGCAAGTCCCGCTCATCAATGCGATTGCATTTTGGCGACGATACGGCGATTGCCACCCTGCGTGAGAATTTCCGCCGCACCCATCTGGAGGCCTATGTGCTAGAAAAGCTCGGGCCTCATTGTGACGATATCCCGCGTGTTCTTGGGGTCAATGACGATGTCTTGTTCCAGTCCGATACCGGCGAGACCCGGCTGAGTCGCGAGGTGCTGGAACATGACAGTGGGGATCAGGTCGAGCTGGCGGCCGAGGCCTGCGCGGCGATTTTCCGCATTCACGCCGCCGCGCGCCAGACCGATCTGGCCGAGATGCTGCCGCATCTGGGTTCCAACCGGGACTGGATCATCAATCTGGTCGGATCGGTGGAGGCTTTGCAGGCCTATTCCATGGGGATCCCAAAGGAGTTTGATTTTGTTGCGGTTGCCGAGCGTATGGACCAGCCAGGGCGGCAATTTCTGAAATGGGACTGCCGGGCGGGCAATGCGGCCATTGGCGACGATGGCTTTGTGCGCTGGTTTGATTTTGAATATGCGGGCCTGCGCCACGGGGGGGAGGATTTCGCCTGGCTTATCGCTGACGAGACCTGGCCGGTGGCCCCGGACAAGATGGCCGATGTGATGATCGATACCTTTGATCACGGGGCCGGATATGACATTGCCGACTATTTGGGTTACCTGTCGGTCTATACCAGCCTGCATGCGGTGCAGCGGCTGAAGCTGATCCAGAAAGAGGTGAAGAAACGCGGCTGGCTGAGCAAGTCGCGGGTGATCAAATATGATGATGCGGGCGTGCACCCGGATTATGCCCGCCAGCTCTGCCGGGTTGGCGCCTATTTTTCGGCGCAGTCAAAACTGACCGCACCCCTGACCCGCAATTTTGAATCCGCTGGGCGGGCCTTTAAGGCCATAGCGGAAGGTTAACCACCCAAAGGGGATCACAATCCCATCTGGCGCACGGCCAGATCCCGCATGATCTCTTCGGACCCGCCGCCAATGGCCATGACCTTGACCTCTCGGTATATGCGCTCCACCCGGTTGCCGCGCAGATAGCCCGCGCCGCCCAGGATTTGCATGGCCTCTGAGGCGCAGAATTCGCAGGCCTTAGTGGCAAAAAACTTGGCCTTGCTCAGTTCTGCCACTGGCATGTCACCCTGGTTCACCTGCCAGCAGATCATCCGCAGCGTCGCCTCTACCGCGTCGATACGGGCGGACATATCGGCGATCTTATGGCGGATCACCTGATGGCGGATCAGCTTCTTGCCAAAGGTCTCGCGCTCCTGCGCCCAGGCGATACTGTCCTCAAGGCAGGTCTTCATCATGCCCAGAACCCCGGCAATCAGGTTGATCCGCTCCATGTTGAAATTGTTCATGATGGCCAGAAACCCGGTGCCTTCGCCGCCCATCATGTTGCTGGCAGGAACGCGAACCTCGTCCAGAAACAGCGTTGCCTGATCCGAGCACCACCAGCCCATCTTGCGGGTTAGGGCAGACCGCGAGAAGCCAGCGGTATCCGCCTCTACAAAGAACAGGGAGATCCCGTCCAGCCCCTGGCCACCAGTACGGGCCGGGATGACAAAGTAATCCGAGGTCATCCCGCCAGTGATAAAGGTCTTGGAGCCATTGAGCACCCAGTGATTGCCATCGCGCCGCGCCGTGGTCTTGAGGTTGGCGACATCCGAACCGCCCCCCGGTTCAGTTACCCCGAGGGAGGAACCTTTACGCCCAGACAGGATTTCCGGCAGCACCCGTTCGCGGATGTCGTCGCAGGCAAGCCGCGCGATGGGTTCAACGGAAATGGTGCGCCCCGCCAAGGCGGCGGTTACCCCGCCAGCGCCACAGCGGCACAGCTCTTCGCTATAGGCTGCGCGCAGGAAACAGTCGTCAAACCCCAGGCCGCCGTATTTCTCATCAATGCCAAACCCCCAGACACCAAACTCTCCGATTTTCTGGTGCAGTTCCCAAGGCACCGCGCCCGCTTCGTCCCAGTCGTCGCAATAGGGTTGGATTTCCTTTTCCACAAAGCTGCGAATACTGTCTCGAAAAGCGCGATGTTCCGGCGTTTCAAATGGGTTCTTCATTGGTCTCTCCCTTAGGGCTGCGCGCGGACATATGCGGTGCCATGATGCGGCCAAACAGATCGACCATCTTGGTGATAATTTTGGGATCCCGTTCAAAGGGGACCTGAGTGTGCAGCCCCCGCATGAAACTGCGGCAGATCGACCAAAGCAGTGCCAGCTCATCCTCATGCCCTTCGGTGGCCTGGTAGAGATTGGCAATGTTGCGGTTAAATTCGTCGTTGTAGCTCCAGAGCGCTGGGGTGATGCGGCTGCGCAGCGCCTCATCCGTGCGGGCGGCAACCAGGATTTCCATCAGGGCGCGCCCTTCGCGGGTATTAATGACCTGCCTCCAAAGCGCATGAAGCTGGTCCTGCAGATTATCACTGCCCTCAGAGGGGCGCAGCATATTGGCCTCCTGGTCGTCGGGGATTGAGGTGCCGCGCACCGGAGCCAGCAGATGCTCCAAGGTTTTCACCATCATCTCTTCTTTGGACGGGAAGTGATGGGTGAGCGCACCGCGTGAGACCCCGGCTAGGGTCTGCACCCGGTTTATGGAACATTCTGAATAGCCAACTTCGTCCAGCGATGAGATCACCGCATCAAGGATTTTGCCTCGGGTGCGGGCCACCCGCAGCGGGTTGCTGCGCTGGGCTTGGGCCTGGCCTTCGGTGACGTTCGGTTGGTCTTCGGTTCCTGAGCGCATCGGCATATCCTTTTGACGAATCGTAAAACAGAACATCTGGTCTGTTCAATCTCATGAATTCAGGTCAAACGCAGCGGCATTTGACCAACAAAGGGAGCCAAACATGCAACAAGCTGAAGATTTCCGCGCCGAGAGTCAGGCGCTTGCTGCTCTTTTACAGGATCTGCCAGAGGCGGACTTGCATCGCCCCACATTGTTCAAGGATTGGACCATTGATCACGTGTTGGGGCATCTGCATCTTTTCAACGTTGCGGCTGAAACCTCGCTGCAGGGGCAGGTGGCCTTTGGGACGTTCATCGGGCCGATTGTGAAGGATATGCAATCGGGAAAATCAATTTTGGAGTGCCAGTTCCCCTGGCTCGACGGCCTGTCGGGGCGGGCTTTGTTTGAGGCATGGCGCGCCGGGGCTGAGCGCTGCGCCGATGCTTTTGCCGAGGCTGACCCAAAAGCGCGGGTAAAATGGGTGGGTCCAGATATGAGTGCGCTCAGCTCGATCACGGCGCGGCAGATGGAGACCTGGGCTCATGGGCAGGAGGTCTTTGATCTATTGGGCGTAGAGCGGCAAGAGCAAGACCGGATCCGCAATATCGCGCATCTGGGAGTTTCGACCCATGGCTGGACCTTCAAAAACCGCAAAGAGCCCATTCCAGAGCCCGCTCCTTTTGTGGAGCTGACGGGCCCCTCTGGTGCGGTCTGGACCTGGAACGACCCCCAACCGGACAATGTGGTGCGTGGCTCTGCGGTGGAGTTTTCCCAGGTGGTCACGCAGGTGCGTAACATCGCGGATACAGATCTTGAGACCCGTGGCGCCCTGGCTGCGCGGTGGATGGAGGTGGCACAGTGTTTCGCCGGTCCCGCTGAAACGCCCCCGGCAAAGGGCGCGCGCCACAAAACGTAAGTGGGGGAATTGTGCCAATCGGGGTCTCCTGGGCACGGAGGTCTGATCAAAAAAGGAGGGCGCTCCCGCGCAGATTTATCTCCCTTTGGAGATTGTATCCCCTTGGGCCCAGCGCCACTGCCCCAATAGGGCGGCGGCGCTGGTGCGCAATACGGTGAACCCCGCTCTTTGCAGTTGGTTCCGGGAGGGTGCCTTCGCAACATAGGCGACAAGGGTGGTCATATTCAGGGCGGTTGCCACGGGATGCGGGCTAAGCAGGAGGTTTCGAGGTGCCATGTCACGGCCTGAGGGGCGCGAGGCGCAGCAGCGACCAACGGGTGGTGCAGCAGTAAAGAATCAGGCATTTTGTCGCCTAAAGCATGAAGCGGCTTTGATGATTTTTGGGGTTTTGCGGATAGTTGCTAGCCAAGAGGATGGATTGTTTCCCCTTTTGCGCTTTTGGGACCCTTTTTTGCCCCAATCGCTAACCTTTAGTTATAATTCCCTACAATTTGATTAGATATATTCTGGTCACGGAATGCTGTAGCTTGAAAGAGCCACAGGGGTATCCAGCCCAAGCATTCAGCAGGGGCGAACCATGTGGGGGCATGGTTCGGTAAAACCCAAAAAGTGATGACATCGCCCGCTTCGCTGCTGTTGCGGGTTTTGGCAAATGAAGGAGCTTTGAGCACCGGGATCTTTCCGGAGCAAAAGCTGTGAGCGCATGGGGTGACGATGAAAGATTTCGTATCAAACGCAACCGAGCAGGCTTTGGCTGCGCCAGGTTTGACCTTGTCCGGTATCACCACCGCACGGAGATCCTCCTTGGTTTGTGCGGCGAGCCCGGTGATGAGCCCGGCTGGCCCTGTTTCGGTCCCTCCCCAAACTGTAGGCGGCAGTATCAGTCAGGCATTGGCATCGGCGCGGGGCAAAAACTCGGGCTACGCAGTAGCAGGAAAGCGGATGCTGGACCTGCTCCTGGTTTTGCTGGCGCTGCCTGTCGCCCTGCCGATTATTGTCCTGTCCGCCTTGGTGCTGTGGCTAGAAAGCGGTCTACCGTTTTACAGTCAGGACCGGTTGGGGCAACAGGGCAAACGCTTTCGCATTTTCAAGCTGCGCACCATGGTCCGGGACGCGGATGCGCGGTTGCAGGAGTATCTGGATAGTGATCCAGAGCTGCGCCACGAGTGGGAAACCACTCAAAAGCTTAAATCTGACCCACGGATTACCCGCGTGGGGCGGTTTCTGCGCATGACCTCCCTGGATGAGCTGCCTCAGCTTTGGAACGTGGCCACCGGAGAGATGAGCCTGGTCGGCCCGCGCCCTATGCTGCCGGAGCAGCTGCCTTTGTATGGTGAGCCCAGCGCTTACTTTGCTGTAAAACCCGGCATCACAGGGATCTGGCAGGTCTCTACCCGCAACGAAAGCAGTTTTGCCTCGCGGGCCAAGGCCGATGTGGACTACCTTTGTGATATGGGGTTGCGGCAAGATCTGAGCCTTTTGTTGCGCACGGTTGGCGTTGTTGCCAAGGGGACCGGTTACTAAGCTGCTGGATGGGTGGTCAGTGGTCGCAACAAAGGCACTGGATATTAATCTCTTTGCCCTTGACTGCGACACAGATTTGAAAAGGTCTAAGCCGGAGCACGAAGGGCGAAGGACAGGGGCGAGAAATACGCTGGGCACAGCGGGCAGGACAGTTCCTGAAGTTAGGTTTGAGATGTTGGAATTGTCAGGAGATGACGCATGAAGCATTTTGCTGTATCAGCCTCTGATGGCATGCCAGCCCGTCCACAGGACGGTGAAACTGCCCTGAGTAACACAGCGCCGACCTTTGACACAGGTGGTGAGGACCGCATGACGCAAAAGGGTTTCAAAACGTTTCGTCGCCGCAGCGCCCAGGCGCGCCAAAAGGCGGATCAAATGCAAGGCCAGAGGGCTGGCCTGAAAGCTGCGGCGCCTGTGGAAACTGATGCCGCCCCACAGATCCCCCCCTCAGCAGCGGCAACGCGGCCAAGGGCAACGCTAAAGTCAGAAAGTTCGGACCCACAGCCGGTGCGCCCGGCACCCGTCACGACCCGGTTGGAACTGGATCCGCAGGCGCGGGTTGATATTGTGCAGGACCCACCAGCAGGTTTGCCAACGCGCTTTGATCCCTGGTTGCAGATGCCTAAGGTTCCCTTTGACTTCCTGGGGCAAAAACCGTCGCGCCTGCCCTTGGTGAGCGCCTTTCGCGCCTCGCCAACCGCGCGGGCCTTCGATCTGCTACGCACCCGGCTACTCCACAGTCTCAAGGCTCATGGCTGGAAACGTGTGGCGATTACCAGCCCCGCCGCAGGAGGGGGCACCACCTTTAGCGCGGTTAATCTTGCGCTGAGCCTTGCCCGCGTGCCTCAGAGCCGCACTCTGCTGATGGATATGAATTTCCGCAACCCCGGCATCGCATCAGCGCTGGGCATTCCCCCCCATGGCAACATGGCAGCCTTCCTCGCGGGTGAAGTGCCTCTGGGCCAGCACCTGCAACGATTGTCGGATACCTTGGCGGTGGGTTGCAATTGTCATCCCGAACTCAATGCCTCGGATATCCTGCATGACCGTCGCGCCGCAGAGGTGATCTCTTCTATGATCGAAGAGACCCAGGCTGATACCGTCCTGTTCGATCTGCCGCCTGTGCTGGAGCATGATGACGTCACCGCCTTCTTGCCGCAGGTGGACGGTGTGCTGTTGATCTCTGATGGGGATCGGACCACTGCGGCCGAACTTGCCGCTTGCGAAAAGATGCTCGCAGGCCATGCGCCACTGCTTGGTGTGGTGCTGAACCGGGCGCAACAGTCCGATAAGTCGCAGGTCACACCCTAAAATCCATCGTCTTTCGCCAAAGCACCCGGTCAAAGCCACAGTTTTGCCCGGTTGCAGTGCTGTAAGACTTGGTGAATGTATCCGCTTGTGCGCTGGTCTGCGGCAGCAAACACGGGCAGGATGTGAGAGAAGACGACAAGGTGAGCTGACCCATGGGGCCGATTTTTTCGCTGGCAGATTTTCTGGACATGCTGCGTCGCCGTGCGGCGGTGATTTTGTATGTCGTGGTGGCGGGCAGCATTCTCTCCGTCTGGGTGGCGCTCAATCAGCAGCATATGTATCACAGCGCCGAGGTGATACAGGTCACCCGGCCCACGATTGCGGATGATCTTGCTAAATCTACTGTCGAGGGCTCCTCGGCGCGGCGGATGCAATTGATCGAGCAGCGTCTGATGGCCCGTGGGACCCTGCTCGATATCATCGAAAAATTCTCGCTTTACGCCGATGTTCCTGCTCTTACGCCGACCGAAAAGGTGGTGATGCTGCGCAACGCCGTGAGCATTACTGGCGTTGCCGCTGTGCGCGAAGGTTTTGCGGATGACGGAACCATTTCGGTTTTGACCATCACCGCCATGATGCCGACTGCGGAACAAGCACAGCAGGTGGCCAGCGAATTTGGCAGCCGCACCATCGAACTGAGCGTCAGCAGTCGCATTGCTCAGGCGCGTGAGACCCTGAGCTTTTTTGCTGAAAAAGAAGCTGCTTTGGCAAGCCAGATCACGGCGCTGGAAGATGAAATCTCTACCTTTCATACCGCCAATGATGTTGCGCTGCCTGGCACGGCTGAATTCCGTCGCAACGAAGTGGCGACCATCAACGAAAGCCTGCTGGATATTGAACGGGAAAAGATCCTGATCCGTCGGTCCGCAGATCAGGCCAGTGCGAATGAGCGCCCAGCGACAGCGCGTCGTATGTTGGCTGAGGCCCAGGAACAGCTGGCAACTCTGGATGCGCAGCGTGACCTGTTGACCCAGCGCAAGAAAGAGCTGGAAGCGGCCCTGCAAACCACGCCTGAGGTCCAACGCCAGTTGGGGGTCTACACCCGGCAGATGCAGTCGCTGCAGGGCGAACTGGAGGTGGTATCCACGCGGCGCAATGAGGCCGAAGTTGGGTTCCGTCTGGAAACCTCGCGCCAAGGAGAGCGGCTGACGGTGCTGGAGCCTGCGGGGCTTGCGGATTATCCGTCGACCTCGGCGCGTAAAAACAAGGCGCTGATGGGGGGCATGGCCAGTATTCTGGCAGGGCTCGCCCTTGCCTTTGTGCTGGAACTTCGCGCCCCGGTGCTGCGCTCTGCCGCGCAGATGGAGCGCGAAACTGGTCTGGCGCCTGTGGCCTCGATACCGGTACTGGATACCAGACCACCTGGTCGGGGCCTAAGCCGCTTCCTGCGCAGCTGGCTGCGCCCAAGACCACAGAAAATGGCACGGCGCTAACCGGTTGAATAGGCCTGCTGACAGCGGGAGCTGTGCATGTGGCACAGGTCTTCCGCTAGGCTGATAGGGGGGTGATCATGGCGATGATCCGGTCCAGATGCCAGTAGACTGCTCCGGTACCGATGAGTACAGCGACTATTGCAAAACACAGGTCATGCAGCGGGTCCCAGGCCTGATGTTTGACGGCCAACCAGATCAGGACCGGATAGGCCGCCAGCATTGACAGCCCCATGGCAAAAATGCCGCCTGGCAGGCCAAACCACATGGTCGCGAACAAAAACAAGGCGGTCTGCAATAGGGCACGACTGGCGGTAAAAACAAAGAACGACCGGCTGTCACCCGCCGCCAAAGCAGCCTGATCATAGGTCATGGTGATCACCGCAGGCACCAGCGCTAGGGAGATCATCACGATCATCGCCCCAGCCTGCACATAGCGGGCATCATAGAGCAGATCGACTAGCCAAGGGCCGATCCAGGCCATCAGCAGCAGCATAGACAGGATCGCCGTGGTCAGTCCAAACCGCAGTAGCCGTTGCTTGCGCCGATTGGCAGGATCCGCAGCGACGGGCGTGTCGCGATAGACCGGGATCATCAGACGTTGATTGACCGCGTGGCCCAGCAGCATTGGAAAACTGGCGAGGAAAAAGCCGATGTTGTAGATGCCAAGCACTTCGAGCGAGACAAATTTGCCCAAAATCGCCCGATCCCCCTGGGAGGTCAAAAACCAAAAGGCAGTGGATAGGAAAATCCATTTGCCAAAGCGCACCAGCTCTTTCACCGAAGCCGGCTCCCAGCGGAAATGGTTGCGCAGGCCGGGTAGGCCAAAATGGGTCAGCGCCAGTTTGGCAGTGGCCTGGATGACCCCGCCCAGCACCAGCGCAATCACCGAACCGCTGACCCAGGCCAAGAGCACCATGGCGCCTACGCCAATCACCTGTGCCCCCAGATCCAGCAGGGTTACGCGCCCCACCAGCAGATGGCGGTGGGCGGTCTCAATCCGGGTGGGGTTGAAGCCGGCAATGGCGAGGCCAATTCCAGCGATAGGAAGGTAATAGAGCAATTCCGGTGCGGCGTAGAACCATGCCATTGGCCAGGCCAGGACGAGGGTAAAGGCCCAGAGGCCAAACCCCCGCAGCACCTGAATGCTCCAGGCGGTGTTGAGAAAATCCGGGTCATCTCCACGGCTGTTCTGCGCGATGGAGGGGCCGATGCCCACGTCTGAAAACAGCGATAGCCCCACAGTGACGACGGTGACCAGCGCCATCAGGCCAAAGGCCTCAGGGAAGAGCAACCGGGCCAGGATCAGATTGGCTGCCAGCCGCAGCGCCTGGCTGCCGCCATAGCCGATCATCACCCATGAGGCCGAGCGCAGCACTCGGGCCATCAATCCCTGGCCAGCAAAATGACGGGTCAGCTGTTTCATGTGATCTCCGGTTGGGGTGCTGCAGTTTTGACAAGCAAATCAGCAGCATTTTGGCCTAGGCTAGGCAGCGGTTGCTGGGGGGTCAATTGTCTGCGTCCAAGTGCGGCACCATGGCAGGATTTGTGGGTCCTGAGGCAGACAATCTTTGCCTAGCTGGATCATTAAGCTGGTTTTGAAGACATGCGACTGCGCCCCCTAGGCAAGTTGCGCCAGAGGCGGTACCTTGAGGAGAAATCCGCGGGCTGACAGGAGTTTAGGCCTTTGAAAATCGCTTATGTTCTGAACAGTTACCCGCAGCCCTCCCATAGTTTCATCCGTCGTGAGATCCAGGCGTTGGAGCGTCAGGGGATCACTATAGTGCGGCTGGCCATGCGGCCTGGTTCTGCGCCATTGGTGGATCCGGGGGATCAGGCCGAGGCGGCCAAGACACACTATGTTTTGCAGGCCGGGATGTTCCCTTTGCTTCTGTCGCTGCTGCGGCAGGCCCTGGCGGGGCCGGGGGCGTTTTTACGCGCCTTGAGACTGGCAATTGGGCTGGGACGGGTGTCGCAGGCCGGGGTCGCGCGGCACCTGATTTATCTGGCGGAGGCCTGCTATGTAGCCGCGCATTGCCAGGGGGCAGGGGTAGACCATATGCACGCGCATTTTGGTACCAACGCGACTGCAGTGGCCCTCTTGGCGCAGACGCTGGGTGGGCCGGGGTACAGTTTCACTACCCATGGCCCGGAAGAGTTTGATGCCCCAGTTGCTTTGTCATTGGGCGAAAAGCTCAACCGGGCGCGTTTCGCCGTGGCCATCAGCAGTTTTGGCAAAAGCCAATTGAGCCGCTGGGCGGAATTCGGGGTCTGGAACCAGCTGAAAGTGGTGCATTGTGGCATTGAACCGGCAAAGTTTGAAAACCCGGCGCCTATGCCTGATGGCCCGTTGCGACTGACGGCTATAGGGCGCTTTGTGGAGCAAAAGGGCCAGATGGTGCTGGTGCGTGCCATGGCAGAGGTGGTGCAATCTCATCCGCAGGTGCATCTAGTTTTGATCGGAGACGGTGAGATGCGCGCGGATCTGGAGGCGGCCATTGCTGCGGCTGGGCTGCAGGACAATGTCACCCTCACAGGGTGGTTGTCAGAGGCCGGCGTGCGGGCAGAACTGGCTGGTGCCCATGCGCTGGTGATGCCCTCCTTCGCAGAGGGACTGCCCATGGTGGTGATGGAGGCCATGGCCGCAGCGCGCCCCGTTCTGGCGACCTATATTGCCGGCACGCCGGAACTGGTGCTCCCTGCTGAAACTGGCTGGCTGGTGCCCGCTGGCGATGCGGGAATCCTGGCGGAGGCTATAGGCGAGCTGGCGCAGGTCTCGCCAGAGCGGTTGACGCAAATGGGAGCGGCAGCGCGGCAGCGGGTGCTGCAGCGTCACGACAGTGATATTGAGGCGCGGAAGCTAGCAGATCTGTTTCGGGCAGCCTGCAAGGGTGAAAACCAAACAGACTAGATTTCCCGACGGGCAGACCCCTCTGGATCGCCTTGGTGAGATGGTGGTTTTTAGGGAAGGGGCGGCTCCCGCGCGCTTTGGGTGTTTCTGACGAAACCACCAAATCCCTTGGGCCCGGCGCCACGCTGGCGCGCGGCGAGGGGCGCTTGCCCAGGGTCGGGGGTATTTTGGAGCGGTTAGGCGCGGAAAGCGGGTTTAGCGACCGCGCGTCCAGCGCTGTTGGCTGCGAAATAGGGGTGATTTCACAGCGGCAGATACTAGCGCATAGGCCGCAAAACCCACCGGATCTGAGCACAGCAGACGCAAGAGGTGCCTAAGGGGCAGCTTTTGCTTGTCATCATTGGCCATAAGCGCGGGGTAGGTCTCGCTCAGCTCTGCCACACCTGCATTCTGACGGCGCCTCACCCGCGTGAGATTGCGAAACCCCTCGACCATCGGCCAGCAGTACTGGCTGGGCAATTTGACCCGCTCATCCGGGGCGAAAGAGAGCCGGGCAAAGGTATCGTCTGCGATTATATCCGGCCAGTTTTGCCAGCGGGCCCGTCCGGCGCGGTTCATCGCGAAGAGGCCAAAACCCGGCGTGCCATTCTGGACAAAGGGGAGACGCATCCAAAACCGGCCATAGGCGCGGGTCAGCGCGCTCTGCGCTGGTGCCAGTTGTGGTGTGCCGCTTACGTAGCGGGGGGGCGCAGTCCCAAGCGCGCTTGTGATCTGGCCGATGAGTGTAGGCTCCATCGTGACATCTGCGTCCAGATAGATCAGCACAGTGCCGCGGGCCTCAGCATCCCCCGCGTTCAGCGCATAGAGCTTGTTGCCCTCCGGCAGCTCCAGGATCTTTAACTGCCACTGAGGCGTGGGCTGTTGGGCACGCGCGATACGGGCGGTGGCATCGGTACAGCCGTTGGCCAAAACCAGGACTTCGCCCCGCAGTCCCTCGGGCAGGGCGCAGGCAAACAGGGAGGCGAGACAAGCCGCGATGTAGTCGGCTTCGTTATGGGCCGGGATCAATACGCTCACCTGCGGAGCGGTCTGATCGGTGCGCGCGTCAGAGGTGTTCATTTCACAGCCTCCAAAGCGGCCCAGCGGGGGTTGTCGTCGCGGAGGTGGCGCAGGGCTCCCCAACTGCCCCATTTGCCCGGAACCGCCACATCCGCATAGGCGCCGAACAGGCTGCCGCCCAGCTCTTGCCAGCCGCCGAGTAGCCTTGCGTAGAGCGCGCCCATCTCGGGCGTATAATTGAAATGGGTGAAAAAGCCTGTGAGCAGCGGATCTTCGGTCATAGGGCCAATACCCACTACATGGCTGCCGCCCTCATACATGATCAGATCCAGCCCATGCTGGTCTGCGACCTCGCTGTGATAGGGCAAAACCCGACCCAATAGATCGCTGAGCGTATCCCTGCTGTCGCCGGTAACCAGCCCATCGGTGAGCTCGGCTGCCGCCTGTACACTGGCGACATCATACTGATGTTCAGAAACGAATTGCTCTGCCTCGGGGCCCCGCAACCCCTGGGCGGCAGCTGCGTCGCGGGCGTGTTGCTGGCTATCCGCGATCCAGGCCCGCAGAATAGGAGCGCGCTCTTGGAGGCCAAGGATGCCGCCAAAATAGCCAGTGACAGCATAGGCATCAAAATAGCTGGCAGGAGCCTCTCGGTCAGGGGCTTCAGCGACCCAGAGTGGCGCAGTCAGGATTTGCTCTTCCAGCCCGAGCCAGCCCGTCTGGGTGGCCAACACCCGCACCAGGCGGGACCTGGCTGCCGCGCCGAAGACGCCGCTCCAAATTTGCGAGACCTCAGCGGCGCGGCCACCGTAGTACTGCATCCACAGATCCTGCCCGCCCCAACGGTCCTGCGCTTGGGAGTCGGCCCAGGCCGCTTGTTCAAACTGCCAGTTCCAGACCTCATTGGAGTATTCCACATAGGTCTTCAGATCAAAGTCCAGATCCGTCTCAACTGCCCGGGCAAAGTTGCGGATATAGCTGTTGTCAGCGCGATGGGGCATATTGAACCAGGCATCGCTCCCCAGTTCATTCACCAGAGCCAGCATGATCTCCAGCGGCACGCCACTGCGCGCCCAGCTATAGTCGCTCACCTGTGGACGATCTTCCCAGCCAATAAGCGGCGAGTCATTGGTGCTCATCCAATCCATGAACCGCAGCACCTCAAAGCCGTCCAAAATCTCCAGCCAGTCCGGGTTAAAGATCTCGCCAGTGGCAAACCGTGCCAGATGCTCTTCTTTCACAACAGTGATATTGCGCGGGTAATCCCCTGCCTTGCCGAAGCGTTGCAACCGGATTTCTACTGGGCCGGGGCCCGGGGTGAAATCAAAAGAGACTTCCCCCTCCCCGTAGCGCTGATTGCTTGCGCGCCCGGAGACCTCGATAATGCCCTGACCGTCAAAACGCAGCACGTAGCGCCCAGCTAGGCTAAGGGCGCTTTCTGGCAGATCTGTCAGGATAACGGTCCCGATAGAGCCAAGTTCGGGGGGCAAAGCGGTGGGCCAGCCCGCCTCATCCAGGTAGCCCGCCTGCGCCAGATCGGCCTCGCTGGCACCGCCCCATTGGCCGGGCAGATGCCCGATCCAGGGGCGCGCGGTTTTGAAATGGTCCAAAAAGGGGGCCTGCGGGCTCCAGTCGGCAACGGGCATCAGGTTCATTGCGATGGGCTGTTGGCTGAGCGATTTCTGCATCAAATTCTGGGGCGGCAGATCTTCGGGCACCGGTCCATTGAGCCTGGCCAGTTCAGGTTCATGGGGCAGAGGGGCAGGGTCTTCGGGCAGAGCGGCAAATGCGGTTTCCACCCCGCCAGCTGCCGCCCATGCTAGATGCTGAAGCTGCTGCGCCAGGTTCTGCGATGGCGCCTGATAGGCCTGCCCCCATCGGTCCTGAAGCTGAGTGGGAAGCCCCCGTGGATCCTGCCCGGTCAGCACCGCATATTGCACTAGGCTGAGGTAATAAAACCCCAGCGCATTTGGGTGTATGTCGTCGGCAAACAGCTGAGAGATCGACTTCAGCCCCGGCAGGGTACCTGCCTGAATCGCATCATCCAGCCGCGCCATGGCCTGCCCGGCAGGCAGCAACTGCACTGTGCCATTGGTGGCTGCATTGACGCCATCCACCAGGGCCTGCCAGCGGGGCAAATCTTGCTCCAGCCGGTCGCGCCAAGGGGTCGCGGCCCCCTCGTCAAAGGGCACTTCGGCGCCGGTGCCGCTGTTGAGACTGTGCCAGGTCTCTTGCAGGTAGAACTGCACATCCGGGTTGGCGGCGCGGGCCAGCTCATAAAACTGAATCACGGCCGCCTCAGAATTGCTCCACTTGAGGTGATTGGCCAGGGGGATGGCCTCGGTGACAATTACCGCATCCACTGGTGTGGCGAGCCGCTGGCGGGCATTGATTCCCTCGGCGCTATCGGCGTGTTGCCAATTGTAGCTCAGCGGCGCGCCATTGATGATTTGGGCTTGGACCGTTACCTCTGCCGTGGCACCCGGCTGCTCAGCTAGGAGCTGTTGCAGCATTTGCGGATTATCCGGCCCAAATAGCGAATGCCCTACCATCACCACAGAGGTGACCAGGGTCTCGAGATTCATGTGGGCTCTCCTGCGGATGCGGCTTCAGCAAGCCCGGTGCGGGGCTGGGCCAGAACGGTGTCCCAGACGATCTGTTGCACCCGCCGCGCCGCGCCAGAGAGCAGGCTATTCGCAGCGCTGCCATCCGCGAGGTTGAGCCGGTGCGGCAATCCGACCGGGGAGCGCTGATACAGAACTGCATAGTGCGTCAGGGCGACAATGTAGGCGCCAAAATCATTGAAGTGTATCGTGTCCTGCGTCCCCTCGTGGGTCTGGGCAAACAGATCCTCGCGCGCCATTAATCCCTCGATTTCACCAGCTTCGGCGGCCCGTGCAACTGCGGCCATAACCTGTCCCACTGGAATCAAATAGGCTGGGCGCTCTGGGGCGGCTCGGCTGTCTTGACCGCTGAGTCCCTCCAGCCAGAGGGTATCGAGATCCTCGGCGATACGATTTTCCCAGCCCGCCGGGTCATCAAGGGGATGCCATGTTTCATAGAGATAGACACGGGTTGTCGGCGCGCCAGATCTGGCCAACTGGGCCCACCGGTGGAAATACGCGGCACCGTCAAAATAGCGGATGGCATCGCGCAGCTCGACCATTTCTGTCAGGACCACGGCATTATATTCGCCAGAACCGATGGCTTCACGCGCGTCGCGGTAGGCAGGTGGGTGGTTGGTCGTCTCAAAATCCAGAATCGCCAGATCAGGTTCCCAATGCTGTTTCAGATTGGTGCCGGACCCCAACTGGCTGTTGAAACGATGCCCTTGGGGGGCCAGCTGCGCCAGCATATACGGCATGTCTGGACCCACCAGAGAATGGCCCAGGTGAAACACACGCAGGGCCTGCTGCGGTGGCGCTAGCACTGGCACGGCGGGCAGGGGGCTGGGCTGCCACCAGCGGGCCAGTGGCCAAAGGGCAAACAGCGCAGGCAGAGCAAAAAGGGCGCGACGTGGCATCATGGATCAGCTCCGTAACTCAGCTGTGGCGACGATCAGGCCAGCACCAATGGCAAAGCGCCCAGAGATCTGATCGCCACAATTGAAGGGGGGCTGATCGGCGCAAAACCGGGCTGAATATCGGCGCGCTTCCAAGTCTATTGTCAACTCCATGCCATCAAAACCATAGTATCTTTCGCTGATGGTGAATTGGCATTTGTAGGCCGCCTCCTTGGCACAAAACACCAGTTTGGCGAGCTGCCCCGGATTGTTTTGCTGACGCAGCCACTCCTGTTCCTGAGCCGAACAAATCGCGGGCCATAGGTCATCTGCCAGGGGTTTGTCCTCTTCCACGTCAAGGCCTAGGCCCTGTATCTCGCCCTTTTGGGCGAGCGCAGCCATGGCGCAGCTGCGGGTATGGGTGATTGAGCCGACAAGGGTACTGGGCCAAACAGGCGCACGGTTTTCCGCCACGGGAATGGCGACAGGGTCCAGCCCCAAAAGCGCCATCGCCTCATGGGCTGCGGCGCGCCCAGCCGCAAATTCGCGACGGCGCTTGTCAACGGCATTGGGCGACAGGCAGGCGCTCTCTGCGGCAAAGGGCGCCGGCGGATCCGCCAAAGGGTTGACCAGCGCCAGGGCGATGTCATCTGCAAAGAGCGGCCGCGCGAGTGCCAGCCGCTCCATCTCTTGGGTTGAACTCTGTGCCGTCATCCTGCCCGTGCTTTGCGGTTTGCCCGCATCGCCCGCCGTTTCGACATGGTGTCGGATTTGGCGGCCTGTACGGCTTCATCTTCCACCAGATCATCGGGCTTTGAGCCGCCACCTGCAAGGGCCTCAATATGGGAGGCGAGCCCGGCAAGGGTAGGAAAGCGGAAGATATCGGTGATCGAGAGTTTTGGCGTGTCCAATGCCGCACGAATGTCGCGATGCGACTGCACCGCCAGCAGCGAATGGCCGCCCAAGGCAAAGAAATTGTCCTGTGCGCCAATGCCTTCCACCCCTAAAATGCGCGACCAGACCTTGGCGATTTCCGCCTGCACGCCCGCGCTGAGCGGCACCACGGCGGCAGCAACCGCCTGCGTCGCTTGTGGCGCTGCGGGTTTTGGCGCTGGCAGAGCCTTGCGGTCGATTTTCTTGTTTGGTGTCAGCGGAAAGCTCTCGAGGGCGACAAGATGGCTTGGCACCATGACGGCGGCAAGATGGCGCGAGAGATCGCTCTTGATCGCGTCCAGATCCGTTGGATTGGCTGAGTCCTGGGTGACATAGCCCACCAGTTGGCTGTCGTCGCCCAGGCGCCGTTCCACAACCACCGCGCCGGTGACATTAGGCTGGCTGGCCAGGGCAGCTTCGATTTCGCCCAGTTCGATCCGCTGGCCACGGATTTTGACCTGATGGTCGGTGCGTCCCAGGAAGGCCAGTTGGCCATCCGATGTCCAGCGCACCAGATCGCCGGTGCGATAAAGCGCGGCATTGGCAAAGGGCAGCGTCACAAAACGATCTGCCGTCAGTTCCGCCCGTTGCCAATAGCCCGAGGTGACACCGGTGCCACCGATATAGAGCTCTCCTGCTGCGCCCATAGGGACTGGGCGTTGGGTTTCGTCCAGCACATAGACCTGGGTGTTGGCCAGCGGCGTGCCGATACTGGCCACGCCCGTTACGGGGGCTGTCAGGCTGGTTGAGGTCGACCAGATCGTGGTCTCAGTAGGGCCATACATATTGTGGATCTGCGCAGGCGTTGCTTCACGCAGGGCACCGACCAGATCGCCGGGCAGGGCTTCGCCGCCAACCAGCAGATGTTTGAGTCGCCCCATCACCATGCGAGCCTCGTCATCCTGAACCAGCATGCGCGCCATGGAGGGGGTGCATTGCATATGGCTGACACCCTGGCGCATCATCTGCGCCGAGAGGGAGAAGTCATCCGCAGCCAGATCTTGCGGAGTATTGGCACGTTTCAGCACTTCGGCAAGGGGTTTCAGCCCTTCCAGCACCACATCTGGTGCGATGCCATAGTCGATGAGACAGGCGATTTCGTCCACGCCAATGCGTTTCAGCTCCTCAGTGCGGGCGAGGGCATCGTCCACAGTGCCAAACAACCCAGAGTCCTCAAAGTAGCGTTCAAAAGCGAAGTCCAAAATTGCTTCCATCTCCTCGGCGCTGAGTGCGTCGAGCTGCATGTCAAAGGCGTTGTTGACGCCCTTGGGGCGTTTAAAGGCGGGGAAGGCCCAGGCATATTGCTTGATCAGCCCAGCGGCCGAGCGCAGGTAGTCCTTCATTGGTTCGCGGGCGATGCGACGGGATTCCTCACGGGTTTCAGCCAGATAGCTGTGCAGCATCAGGGTGACCCTGAAATCCGCTGGATCATGACCGGCGGACCGTAGGGCATCGTGATAGATACGGATCTTGCCGCCGACTTCGTCGATGCTTTGCCCTAAAAGGTGCGTCAACACATTGGCGCCAATTTCACCCGCCTCGCGCCAGGTCTCGGGATTGCCGGCCGTGGTCACCCAGACTGGCAGTTCCTTTGATACCGGGCGCGGCTGGGTGACAACCGCATGCATTGAGCCATCCTTGCGGGGGAATTCCACCTCTTCGCCGCGCCAGAGCCTGCGCAGGGTGTCGATCGAGTCAAACATTGCGGGTTTGTTGGCGGGCGGTGTGTTTTCGGGACGCAGGACAAAATCATCTGGCTGCCAACCTGCAGCGATGCCGATCCCAGCCCGCCCATTGGTGAGGTTGTCAATGACCGACCATTCCTCCGCGATCCGGGCGGGATGGTGCAGCGGTGCCACGCAGGAGCCTGCCCGCACACTCAGGTTGTTTGTTACGGCGGCAACAGCCGCGCCAGTGACAGAAGGATTGGGATAGGGGCCGCCAAAGGCGTGGAAATGGCGCTCGGGCGTCCAGACCGCGTTAAAGCCATTGGCATCGGCGAATTTGGCGCCTTCCAACAACAGATGGTATTTGCGCGGGCCGGGACCATCGTCATTGCCCCAGTAAAACAGATTGAAATCCATCCGCCTGTCGGAAATCGCGATGGGGCCATTGGACAGCTCAAGCCGGCTTTCATCGCTGGAGAGTACCAATTTGAAACCGCGCGACAGGGTCCAGAAAAGCTCCAGCACTGAGATATCAAAGGACAGCGAGGTCACCGCCAGCCAGGCATCGCCTGCCTTGTAGGGGATGCGCGCATCCATGGCGGCAAAGAAATTGGCCACATTGTCCTGGCGCACCATGACGCCTTTGGGCGTGCCGGTAGAGCCGGAGGTATAGATCAGATAGGCCAGATCGGCGCCAGTGGCTCCACTGGTGACATTCTCAGCCAGGGCCTCGGTAACGGCAAGGCTATCCACTGTGACGATCTGTGCCGCGGTGTCGGGCAGCTCGGCGCGCAGGGCCCCCTGGGTGACAACAACGCTGGCCTGGCTGTCTGACAGATAGTGGGCGATGCGATCTTTTGGGTAGGCGGGGTCCAGAGGCACATAGGCCCCCCCGGCTTTGAGCACCGCCAAGGCGCCCACCATCAAATCGGCTGAGCGCTTGATATAGACGCCCACATGGGTGCCGGGCTTGACGCCGGTGGCTTGCAGCTGGCGGGCCAGAGCATTGGCGCGGGCGTTCAGCCCCTCGTAGCTGTAGCTCTCGCCCTCAAACACCAGGGCCGTGGCTTTGGGGGTGCGGGCTACCTGAGTCTCAAAGGCGGCCTGAATGGTGCTCTCTGCTGGCAGCTCGGTTGCGGTCTGGTTCCAGTCCTCCAGCAGCAACCGGCGCTCTGCCTCGGGCAGGATAGACAGCTCTGACAGCGTGCAATCGGTGGCAGAGGTCAGATGAGATGCGATGACCCCCAGTGTATGTTCGAGCCGCGCGGCGAGCAGCTCCGCGGCCCGAGCATCCAGCCGGGTGTCATCCACATGCAGCGCCAAGGCGCCCTCATTCAGCGAAACCGTCATAGTGCAACCTGGCAGGGCTGCATCCCGATCCGCTGTAAACCCGATACCCGGCATGTTTTGCGCTGAAAGTTCTGGGGCGCGGGCCACCAGATCCAGGGCAAAACCGCCAAACCTGCGGGCCTTTTCCACATCTATCTGTATCTGAGTCGCTAAAGTGTTAACAGATGAATCACGCGCGCCCTGCAAAGGAATCCAATCCGAGACCAGATGCGCAGCGGTCCCGGTCGCTGCGGGCCATGCGGCATAGGCGATATCGGCCTGTTGCTCACCTGTGCTGAGCAAAGCCCAAGCCAGCGTCGCAGTGACGATCTGCTCTTGAGACAAAGATGCAGGCAGGGAAATTTCCAGGCGGCTGATGCCCACCGGGCGGTTGGTCGCGGAAGACAGGGGCACAGTGACCGGCTGCATTGCGGCCAGGGCACGGCGCCAGTGCGATTCTCCCCCCTGGCTCTGGGTCAGGGCAGCCTCTATGGCTTTCGCCTCAGAAGGGGTAACAGCAGGGAGCTGCTGACCAACCTTGAAGAGCGAGGGCAAGTCCAGTTTTTTGCCTGCCAGGCTGGTGATATCTTCCAGCGCAATCGCGCCATCGCAGGCGGCGATGGTGACAACAGCCCCTGTCACTGACAAAACTGTGCCAATTGGACCGCTGCCCTCCGCAGGACCTGCCTTGCCGACGCGCAAAACTCGGTCTTCCAGTGCTATTTTGGCACAGCTCAGGGGGTTCCAATAGGAGCCATAGTCCAAGCCTCGCACCAGGCGGCTCAGGCTCAGACTGGTCTGAGAAAAGTCCAAAACGGCCCCAGCTGCAGGGCGATGATCCTTGGAAAAATAGCTGCGCAGGGACAGATCCTGCGGCTGGCGTTGCAGGTCGTCGGCGCTCAGCTGATCCAGCACCTCGCCAAAGCTGTCCATGGCTGCGGCATAGCATTTGGAATTGAGGCTAAAGGCGGTGTCATCCTCGGCAATATCAAACAGGCGCTGGGCGAGGATATCGCCCTCGTCAATGCCGCCCTCCATCATATGCCAGGTGATACCGTGCTGGGCCTCTCCGGCCATCAATGCCCAGTTGGGCGTGTTCAATCCGGCATAGCGCGGCAGCGGGCCATCGTGAAAGTTCACTGCGCCCTTACGGGCCAGGGCCAGAATGGGCTCTGGGATCACCCGCAGGTTGGCGATCGACAGCAGCCAATCAAAGGCCTGGGTGAGTTCAGCGGGATTTGTCAGCAGAGGCAGTGCTTTGCCCTTGGCCCAGGCGCGGATATCGGCATCGGTGGAGACCACAGCCGTGATCTGGTGGCCCTGGGCCAGCAGGGCTTCGGCACAGCCGATCAACAGGGATTCATTGCCGATGACGACACAGGAAAATTGGCTCATTTTAGATCCTCCGAAACCGGGGCGTGAAGGCGCGTTTCACGGGTGGATGAGGGGCTGCGCGACGCAGGCGCAGGCGTCAGGGCATGAGAGATGAGATCTCTCAGGAAATGATTGGGATCGGCCTGGGGTTTGCCCTGCACCAGGCGGCGCAGCCCGTAAATGCAGCTGCCGACGACGCGGGCCAAAGTGGCAAGCGCCGCATAGCTACGGCCGTGGGATTTGGTGAAATAATGGCTGCGCGACTTAAACCAATAGGCCGGCGTGCGGTTCCAGTCTTTCATGCCAGTTGAGGCAGAGCCGAGGTGTTCGATCTTGCTGTTAGGCACATAATGGGTGCGCCAGCCCGCGCGGGCGGCGCGGCGACACAGATCGGTTTCCTCGAAATACAAAAAGAATGTCTCGTCAAAGCCGCCGGTCTCTTCGATGACGGGTTGGCGGATCATCAGGCTGGCCCCGGCGGTCCAATCCACCTGGGTTTGGGTCTTTGGCATCTCCATCGCCACCACCCAAGGGGCGAGCAGGCGGGTAAAGACGCCAGTGCGCGCGGCCATTTCAAACTCGCCCGCGATTGACGGAAAGCGAAAGGCGGTGCGATGGGGGCTGCCATCGGTGCCATGTACATAGGACCCCGCCAGTCCGGCACCGGGATGATCGGCCAGAAAATCGCGCAAAGTGGAGATGGTCTGCCCCTGCACAAAGGCATCAGAATTCAGCAGGTAGTAATAGTCTGGGGCCTTGCCATCCGACAGCCCGGCGGCAAAGCCGATATTCATGCCGGCGCCAAAGCCGCCATTGACCATGGATTGATGCAAGCGGATCTTCTTGCTGTTTTGCCAGCCGCGCTGGGCAGCTCCGGCCTGCAGGGCCTCCCAGGATCCATCGCCCGAGCCATTGTCGATCACCAGGACCTCACCGGGGAGGTCTTGCATCTCCGTCAAGGCGGCTTCGGCCGCTCTGAGGGTCATCTCAGGGGTGCGGTAGTTCAGGATGATGGTGAGAATGCTGCCTTTGCTCATGATCGTCACTCCGCGGCTCTTGCATAAGTGGCCTGCGCATCGGCGGCATTAGGCGCTGATTGCTTGGCCTCTGGCGGACCTGCCAGCCGGGGCTTCAGAGCCGCCGCCAGTGTGCTCACATTGGGCACCAGAACCATGCTGTCGTGATTCCCGGGCACTTCGATGACCTCCAGACCTGGAGCCCAGCCTGTCCAATCATTGTCATCAAAGACATATTCCCGCTCGGAACTCACCCAGTTGCCGCCAGAGACCTGCCAATGGCGATCCAGTGGGGGGCGCAGCAGGGTCAGCGGGCCATTCCAGGGCTGCAACGCGTAGCTCTCGACGGCTTGGCGAAAAGCCAGCTCGATCTTGCGGTTGTTGAAGGCGGGCACCTGGCCGGTCTCCACCGGGGCTTGGCGGCGTTTGGTAATTTCCCACAGGATGCGGTTCTTGCCCCATTCCAGCAGATAGCCTGCGCCTTTGCGGCGCAGTTCCTGCAATTTGATCAAGGCCTTGTCGACAGGTTTCAGGCTGGGGCGCACCGGTAGGGGGGTGTCGAGCAGAACCAGAGCGGCGGTCTCTTCACCTGATGACTGCAATTGCTGCGCCATTTCATAGGCAGTGATACCGCCGCCTGAAAAGCCCCCCAGCAGATAGGGGCCATGGGGTTGGACCTGTTTTATCTCGTCCAGATAGTCCGCAGCGGCCTGGGCAATGCTAGTATGTGGATCATCACCGCCAATCAGACCCCGCGCCTGGAGCCCATAGACCGGGCGCTCGCCGCCGAGCTCCTGCGCCAGATGGCGCAGGTTCAACACGTTGCCAAACATGCCTGCCACCACAAAGAAAGGCGCGGCATCGGTGCCGGAGCCAGGGTGCAGCACCACCAGATGGGAAAAGGCGGCGGGTGCTGCTTGGTTAGATTGGGACGCAGGATCGGCACTGGCGTCTTGTCCGCCCGCCCCGCGCTGGATCAGCAGCGCCGCCAATGCGGCAACGCTGGGGGCCTCAAACAGGGTCGCCAGCGGCAGATCCAGATCATAGTGGCGTTTGACCTGCGCAAAGAGCCGCACCGCAATTAGGGAATGACCGCCCAGATCAAAGAAACTGTCCTCCACCCCGACCTGCGAAACCCCCAGCAGGCTTTGGAACAGCATAGCCAGCTGTTCCTCCACGGGGTTGGACGGCGCGACATAATCCGTATCCAGTTGAGGTCGCTCAAAGCTCTGGCTTTCATCCGCCGCCGCGCCTGCACTGACCTGTGCCGCTTGATCGATCAGCATGGGCAGATCCAGGGAGGAGACCACGATCTGTGCGTGCCCAGTGCTGATCGCACGGATCAGCGCCTCAGGACCCTCAGATGTGCGAATGCCATTGGCAATGTTGAGCTGCAGGCGGCGCTCATCCTCTGACAGCGGTTGCTGCGTCGCGCTGGCTGTAAGGCCCAGGGCCTCGCTACTGTGATCCGCATGGGTTTGATCGGGCGTGGATTCAAACCCGCCCGCAAGCCGGGTCATCTGGAAGCCTGTGATCTCAACCAGCACCCGACCTGTGGAGTCGGTGAGGGTAATATCAAAACTGGCGCTCTCTGGTGTTGTGGCTCCTGGGCAGAGCCGCATATGGCTGTGGATTTCTGCGGTCAACGGTGCCAGCACCAGAAGGCTGCCATAGCCCAGCGGGACCCAGAGATCCGTACCAGTGTAGCCAGGCGCCAATGAGATGGCCCAGCCGGTCGCCAGATCCATCAGACCGGGATGCAGCAGGCAATCATCGCCCTGTGCGGCCTGGGGTAAGCGGAGTTGCGCCAGGCCTTCGTCGCTGCCAAAGGCCATCTGTTGCAGGACCTGCCAGCGAGGTCCAAAATTCAGATGTGCCTCTTGGGGCGACTGCAGGTGGTCATCCGCTGTGGCATTTTTCACCTGCGGACAGCGAGACCTGATTGCGGTCAGATCCAGCGCTGGTGGCGTGTTTGCCTCGGGCAGCAGCTTGATTTCTGCCTCAGCGTTGAGAGCATACCCCCCCGTGCTCAGGGCGCTATGGGTGGCAAAGGCATAGCCCGTATCCTGCGCAACCAGTCGCAACAGGACGTCACGCGGGGCAGACGGATCCACCACCAGGGGACGCAGAAAAAATAGATCTTTGATTTCAAAGGGCGTTTTTTGATCCTGTGCAGCCAGGCTTTCGGCGATCCATTCGATATAGCCGGTGCCCGGAACCAGTGCGGTGCCGTCCTTGGTGCGATGCTCATCCAGCAACCAGGACTGTTCAGCGTCCAGCGCGCTGGCAAAGATCGGATTGCCAAAGGCATCAAACCCGGTCTCATCCAAAAGGGGCTGGGGGCAGCGTTGGCGTGGGCTTGGCGTGGCCTTGCCCTGACGCGCCGCCATGGCTTCGGCAGCCATGCCGGTATCGGCCCAAACGCCCCAGTCAATCGCCACGACGCGCGTTTGATCGCCCTGGCGATGGGCAGCATAGGCGTTCAGATATTCGTTGGCGGCGACATAGTCGATTTGCCCCGCAGGCTGGGTCACGGTCGAGGAAGAGGAAAACAGCACCATCACGTCCAGGCTGCCGTCTGGGAACAGATCATGCAGAACCCGCAATCCGGTCACCTTGGGGGACAGTACCCGCGCGATCTGCGCCTCTGATTTGGCCAGGATCGGCCCGTCTTCAATGACGCCTGCGCCGTGGATCACGCCGTTGAGGGCACCGAATTTGGCCTCAGCTTTGGCAACAGCGCTGCGCATTTCGGCACTGTTGCAAATGTCAGCGGCAAGGGACAGCACCGCGCCGGTGCCGATCTGTTCCAATTCCTGCACCGCGCGGATGCGCTGGGCGGTGCGATTGGCGGGGCTATGCGTGGTCAGATAGCGTGGCCAGTCGGCCCGGTCCGGCAGACCTGTGCGCGATACCAGGCTCACCTTGGCCCCGTAGTGACGCATTAGATGGGCCGCGGTGGTCAAGCCAATGCCGCCAAAGCCACCTGTGATCAGATAGCTGCCGCCCTGCTTGAACCCGCTCAGATTGGCCATGGCTGGATCGGCTGCCGTCTTATCTGTGCGGTCCGGAAGGGCCTGATTGCGCCAGCTTTTTTCAAACCGCTTGTCGCCGCGCCAGGCCACGGCAGCATTGGAGGGTTCGGCCATGAGTTCTTCCAACAAGCGCGGTGTCAGATCTGCCGGTTCCGCGCCGCGTAGGGTGGCGAGGAAGCCTGGGGCTTGGGGCAGTTCGATATCTACGGTGCTACAGGTGACCAGTGGGAACTCACGCGGGATGACCCCGGCTGGGCCGGCAATCATCGCTTTCTCCGGGTAGGGGAGGGCTTCTGAGGTGACCTGCGCCGCACCGGTGGTGAAGACAGTGAGATGGACGGGATGTTCCAGGTCCAGGCTTCCCAATTCCTGGGCCAGGGCCGTCAGGGACGCGAAGCCCATTTCTAGATTTCGGTCAAAGAAGGAGGAGCCAGGGCGGAAGTGCTCTTGCGGTCCAGTGACAAGCCAGAAATGCGCAATGCGATGGGGGAGCGCATCTACCTCGGCCAGATCGGCGAGCAGGGCAGCATAGCCAAACCGCCCCTGTTCGGGGGGCAGGATATAGTTGTCCTGAGCAAGCGTGGCGTAGGTATCACCGGGGTGCACCAGGCTGACACGATGGCCCGCCGCACGCAGTCGGGTGGCACAAGCGGCGGCCTTCCCACAGGCGTCAGCAAAGATCAGCCAGTTTTGCGGCGCGTCCCCCAGTTCCGTCTCAAGATCCAGAATGCAATCGGCCAAACGTGGTCGCCAGGTGGGGCGGTAGCCCCAGTCGTCCAGGCTGTCATGGCGCCGGGGCAGCGCTGCGTTTTCCTGGTGCTGTTGCGTGCCCGGCGCGATGAAATAGCGGCTCCTTTGGAACTGGTAGCCGGGCAGCGGCAGGCGATGGCGCTTGGCCTCGCCCCAGATCTGATCCCAGTCGGCTTCGACGCCGCAGCCCCAAAGCCGACCAATCACGCCAAAGAAATAGGCGTCGTCCATGATATCCTGATCGGGGTGGCGCAGGGCGCTAAGCACCTGATTGGGCTGTACCGCAGGTGACATCTGGGTCAACGCGCTGAGCGCTTTGCCAGGACCAACCTCAAGGAACACCCGACCAGGAGTGGCGGCGAGCGTTGTGATGCAATCGGCGAACATCACCGTATTGCGCAGCTGGCCAACCCAGTAGTCGGGATCCGTGGCTTGCTCTGCCGTCAGGGGCTGACCTGTGCGGTTGGAGATCACCGGCAGCTGTGGCGCGGCCAGGTTCAGGCCGCCGAGGAACGCGCGGTAGTCTGCCAGAATACCGTCCAGCATGCGCGAATGCGCAGCGATATCAATCTGAATGCGCTGGAAATCCACGTCCCGCGTGGCGAGCTGTGCGGCCAGCGTGTCTAGCGCGGCCTGCGGTCCGGAGACGGCTGTGAGGCTGGGGGCATTGACACTGGCAATGTCCAGATCGTCACCAATGAGCGCCTGAACCTCAGCCAGTGGCAGGGCGATTGACAACATGCCGCCGGCTGGCACCCGGTCAAACAGACGCCCGCGCAGCAGCACCAGATCAATGCAGTCCTCAAAGGAGATCACCCCGGCCAGACAAGCGGCGGTGTTTTCCCCCATGGAGTGCCCCACAAGCGCTGCCGGGCGGATGCCCCAGCTGATCCAGAGCTGTGCCAGCGCATATTCCACGATCATGATCAGCGGCAATTGCGCCGAGGGTTTTTGCAGCTGGGTATTGGCGGCAGCCTCATCGCCATCCTCTGGCAGCCAGAGTGCGCGCATGTCAAAGTTCAGCTGTGGTTGCAGATGGTCCAGCCCGCGATCCATCCAATCGGCAAAGACCGGCTCGGTCTCGTATAGATCCCGCGCCATACCGGCATATTGCGCACCACCGCCAGGGAAGGAAAACACCACCTCTGGCGCATCGCCCAAGCACTCATGGTCAAACACTTGGCGCGGATCCCCTGCCCGCAGCAGCGCGGCAGCCTCGGCTGCGGTTTCTGCCACCAGCACCCGGCGTTTCCCAAAGCCACGGCGGCCCTGTTTCAGGGTAAAGGCGATATCTGCCAGATCGGCCTTTGGGTTGGTCTCCAGATAGTCCGCCAGGGCTGTGCCATTGGCGTTGAGCGCGGCTTTGGATTGCCCGGACAGGCAAAGCACATGAAAGGGAAAATCGCTTTCCTCAGAAGGCCCGCGATCAGGGGCCTCCTCCAGAATGGCATGGGCATTGGTGCCGCCCACCCCTAGCGCGTTGATCCCGGCGCGGCGTGGTCCCTGGTGCGAGGTCCAGGGCGTCAGTCGGTCATTCACCTGAAAGGGCGAGCTGTCAAAATCAATAGCCGGATTGGGCGCTTCATATCCCAGCGAAGGCGGGATTTCGCGGTGTTTCAGGCCCAGAGAGGTCTTGACCAGACCGGCAATACCCGCAGCCGTATCCAAGTGGCCGATATTGGTTTTGACCGAACCGATGCGGCAGTAGCCTTCGGCCTCGGTGCTGTCACGATAGGCTTCGGTCAGGGCGGAGACCTCAATCGGGTCGCCCAGATAGGTGCCGGTGCCATGGCATTCAACATAGTCAATTGTGTCGGCAGAAATATCGGCCTCTGTCAGCGCGCTGCGAATGGCCGCGGCCTGACCGCCGACCGAAGGCGCTAGATAGCCGGCCTTGTCAGCGCCATCATTGTTGATGGCAGAGCCCTTGATTACGGCCCAGATGTGATCGCCATCGGCTTGCGCATCCTCGAGCCGACGCAGGGCAACAGCTCCTGCGCCTGAGCCAAAAACAGTGCCCTGAGCGCGATGGTCAAAGGCGTGACAATGGCCATCCGGGCTGAGGATCTCGTTCTCTTTATAAAGATAGCCGCGCCCCTGTGGCATATCGATGGTGACCCCACCGGCCAGGGCCATTCCACATTCGCCCTCGCGCAGGGCCTTGCAGGCGTAGTGCACCGCCACCAAAGAGGTGGAGCACGCGGTCTGGATATTCACCGATGGCCCTTTGAGATCAAAGACATGGCTGACGCGGGTGGTGAGGAAGTCCTTATCGTTGCCGGTGTGGCGCAGCAGGAACATGCCCACCTCATCCACCAGGCCGGGGTTGGAGCAGATATTGAAGTAAAAATAGCTGCCCATGCCACAGCCGGCATAGACGCCGATGGGCTCTGACAGGCTTTCGGGCGGATGGGCGGCGTTTTCCATCGCGCCCCAGGCGACCTCTAGAAATTTCCGGTGTTGCGGGTCGAGAATGGCAGCCTCTTTGGGGCTGAAGCCAAAGAATTCGGCATCAAAATCGGCAAAGCCGTCGAGCAGGGCGGCATGGGGGACATAGTTGGGATCAGCCAGGGTGGCAGCAGAGACGCCGGCCTCGAGCAAGGCCTCGCGCTCGAGCGGTACAATGGATTCAATGCCCGCGCGCAGGTTGTTCCAATAGGTCGCGACCCCTTCGGCACCCGGCACATTGACCGACATGCCAACAATGGCGATATCCCCGCTGTAATGGGGAGAGACGGAACGCTGATCTGCTGTCTTTGCCACGAAAAACACCGACCTTTACTCTCGGCAAACCT